>DAIPZW010000058.1:0-8304 GCA_036781965.1 Bacteroidales bacterium | reverse complement strand
TTTATCTTCTTGTCAGGTCTATCTCTCGTAATTACAATTATATTATAAATTAAGCTTAAGTATGAGATCCCTTGTTAGTGCATTTATATTTCTTTTGTGCGCAGTTTCTTTGTTTGCACAGAAAAACGGTTCCGTTTCAGGAACTATCTTCGATGAACTTTCAAAACAAACCATTATATCCGGTACGGTGGATTTAGTTCAAGGCAAAGACAGTACGATAGTTGCCGGAACTATTACTTCAACAGAGGGAACTTTCAAGATTAATAATTTATCGCAAGGAGATTATACCCTGAGAATTTCTTATTTGGGCTATTCGACTTATACTCAAGCCGTGAAAATAACAGACAATCAGCCTTCGGTAAATGCAGGAGACATCTATTTGAAGACAGATGATTTTCTTTTGCAAGCAGTAGTAGTAGAAGGAAAAAGAGCTGAGATAGTCGTAAAAAAAGACACGATTGAGTACAATGCCGATTCTTATAAAGTAACAGAAAACGCAGTTGTAGAAGATCTTTTGAAGAAACTTCCGGGCGTAGAAGTAGATTCGGACGGGAAAATAACCGTAAACGGCAGAGAAGTAAAGAAGTTTAAGGTCGATGGAGAGGATTTTTTCTCGGATGACCCGCAAGTTGCTTCCAAAAACTTACCTGCCGATATGATTGAAAAGCTTCAAGTGGTGGATCAACGGTCGGAAATGGCGCGAATGACCGGATTTGATGATGGCGATGAAGAAACAATCATTAATATTACCGTTAAGTCGGGAATGAAAAAGGGAACGATGGGAAATGTATTACTTGGAGGCGGTGCAGATATTGAGAAAGAGGATGACTTTCGCTATCAAGGAGGCGTTTTTGTCAATCACATGCACAACAAAGACCGATATACATTAATCGTAAATAAAAACAACAATAACAATATGGGTTCTTCCGATTTGGGAGCTAATCAATTTGGAGGAAGAATGCGCCGCGGCGCTTCGGGAGGTCTGACAGAAACCCTGAACTTTATGTTAAGTGCCAATAAACAACTGTCTTCTACGGCTAGTCTAAACGGAGATTTTCGCTACAATGGCATTGAACGCAACAGCATAACCAAGCGAGAGGAAACTTCTCTATCTACCCTGCGATCGGAATTAGAAAAAATCAACCGCCGGAATGATTATAATTCCGACAATTTCTCAGCTAATTTACGTTTTGAATGGAATCCGGATACTTTGAACACGCTTTTTTTCCGACCTTACCTTCGTTATAACAACAGCGATGAGAAAGAGCAGGAAAACTCCACGATGGATAATTACGATACCGGAGCAAGAATCAATGAAGTCGAGTCCTTTGGTTATTCCGAAGCCAATGGAATCAGCTTTGGGGGGACTCTTGATTATTCTCATAAGTTCAAAAACAAAATAGGTCGGGTGTTGAGTATTAATGTTCGAGGGAACTTCTCAGATAGTGAGGAATGGGACAATACGTATTGGTTAAAAAACATCACTGATACCGGAGAAATACAAAACAACAATCAACGCGCCGAAACAGATAATAAAAACAATAACATACGCGCTACCCTATCTTGGGTCGAACCTTTAGGGAAAAATAATTTCTTACAAACCATTTATCGTTATGCTTATTATGACAACAAAGGAATTAACAGCACGTATGATTTAGACAAAACAGTTCCTTATTTAGACTATGCCTGGTGGCTTAGGGACAATCATGTTCCTTTGGAGTTCTTGATTAATCCTTCTTCCAGCAGAAGTACCGTCCGGGAATCAAGCGAACATCGCTTCGGATTGAACTTTAAGACCGTACATAAGAAATATAATCTTACGGTCGGCTTTAATATCGACCCAACGAGCTCTAAAAACTTAACTTATCAACCATCCGAAGGAAGTATTGCCAATCAATTCTTGCATTATCCTTATGACAGTCGCATTGCCAACCTAAGAGGAGATTCTTTAATCTCGGAAATAAAACAAGATGTGATTAATTTCTCTCCGATTATTAACTTTCGCTATGACTTTGGCGAACGTTCCGACTTTCGTTTAGATTATGAAGGCAGAACCAATCAACCTTCCAATAGCCAGTTACGAGACTATATCGATAAAACAAATCCTAACAATTGGGTACAAGGGAATCCCGATCTAAGTCCCAGCTATACGAATTCGATAAGAGCACGCTTCAATAAATTTGTCGTATCCTCTCAATTGATGTATAATATTCATGTCAATGCAGACTTTACGGTTAAAGACATTGCTTCTTTGACTTATAAAATGGATGACGGGACTCGATTGACTACTTATGAGAACGTAAATGGAAATTGGAATATAAATACTCGCTTTATGTTTAATGTCCCTTTGCTGAATAAAAAGTTTACGATTGGAAGTTTCAATATGTTCCGGATAGCAAACCGAAAAAGCTTTATAACGGAAAATATGAATAAGGTAGAAAACAAGATGGAGAATTATTCTCTCATGCATCGCAGCTTCTTCAATTATCGTTCTTCTCTTTTTGATGTAGGATTAAATCTAAATATTAATTACAGCGACATTTCTTATACCGCTCGTCCCGAAGACGATTTAAGTACTTTTAATTGGGGAGGAGGACTTACCACCGCTTGGTATCTTCCTTATAAGTTTACGATTGAAAGCGATATTACTTATACTCATCGCGATGGATACCCTGCAGGTTATAATCTTTCGGAAACAATTTGGAATGCTTCGGTTACAAAACAATTATTTAGTATGAAGCATGGAACAGGTTCTTTGAAGTTGCAAATTTATGACATATTGAAAGACAGAAACAACCTGAATGCTGCTTATACAACTAACGGATATAGCGTAACAGAATATAATACCATCCCGTCTTATTTCATGTGTAGCTTTATCTATAAGTTCAATATATTTCCAAAATCAAGTTCTGCAACTAAAGATGACTTTGAAGGAAACGGAAGAAGAAGATTCGGAGAACATCCTCCCGGCGGCAGGTCTTTCTAAGGTCTTTTTCTTAATGTTCTAAATATAGACTCTATTGTTTAAGAAGATGCGAAGCACTCGCAATTCCTTTATCCTTAAGATCATTATCCTTCTTCTTCTCTACGAGAGAGATCGAAACGTCAGAAGTTTGTCATTCCGTTCAACTATAAAAAGTTTAAATAACATCCAAGTTTACAAAATATTTTTAGTACTTTTGCGCCATAATTTATTATTAATAATTCAAATATGAAAAGACAGTTTATTTTGGCAATGTGTTTTTTTGCAGCACTGTTTACTGTAAAAGGGCAATCAGAAAAAATCAAATTCGTTGAATATGATTTACCCAACGGTCTGCATGTGGTTTTACATCATGATGATCAGACTCCTAACGTTTTAGTTTCTTTAATGTATCATGTAGGTTCCAAAAACGAAAATCCCTCCAGAACAGGGTTTGCTCACTTCTTTGAACATCTTATGTTTGAAGGAACTGAAAACATCAATAGAGGAGAATATTTCGGAATCGTTCAAGCAAGAGGAGGAAGCTTGAATGCAAACACCAGCCAAGACCGTACTTACTATTATGAATATATGCCTTCCAATGAATTAGAATTGGCTTTGTGGATGGAAGCAGAAAGAATGTATCATGCTAAGATTGATACAACAGGCATTAATACTCAAAAAGGAGTGGTAATAGAAGAACGTAAACAAACTTATGAAAATCGTCCTTACGGCGTTTTCTTAGAAGAACTTAGCAAACGTGCTTTCACTCAACATCCTTATCAATGGATGCCTATTGGATATCCTGAACATATCCGCGCTTCTACCTACGAAGAAATTTATGATTTCTATCAAACCTATTATGTACCTAACAATTGCGTATTGGTAGTAGCAGGAGATTTTAATGAAAAACAAACTCGCGAATGGATTGACAAGTATTTTGCCTCTATCCCTCGTGGGACAAAAGAAATGTATCGTCCTAATATCGTAGAGCCTATTCGCACACAAGAAGTAGTTGATACGGTTTATGATAACATTCAAATACCGGGTATATTTTTTGCTTATCCTGCTCCGGCAAATGGAACACAAGAATATTATGCGATGGACGTTCTAATACAAATCCTTTCGGGCGGAGCTTCTTCCCGATTGAAAACAAATTTAACAGACAAGGGATTAACTTTAGAAACAGGTTTGATGTCTATGGGTCAAGAAGATCCGGGTGTCAATATTGGAATCGTTTTGGCTAATATGGGACAATCATTAGAAGATGTAAAAGAAGCTTTTACTAATGAAATAGAAAAAGTGACTCAAGAATTAGTTTCTGAAGAAGAATTTCAAATGGCAATGGCAGCTAAAGAATTTCAAGTTGCCGCCGGTATGACTTCTTTAGAAGGTATTGCTCAAGAATTAGCTAATTGCTATACTTATTATAAGAACACGGATGAAATCAATCATATTCTTTCTCATTATGATTCAATAACTCGTCAAGACTTATTGAACGTTGCGAAGAAATATCTTCAAACTCCATCACGTGTAACTCTTTACTATTTACCAATATCAGAGAAACCTGCTGATAATTAATTCTTTTAATACGATAAAGCAATGAAAAAAATATATTCAATATTGATTGCGTTCATCTGTATATTTGCGATGAATGCCCAAACATTGGACAGAAGCATACGTCCTTCGACAGGATCTGCAAAAGAAATAAACATAAAAGACGCTGAAATCTTTACGTTGAAAAACGGATTAAAAGTCTTTTTAGTAGAAGACCACACGACACCTTTGATGTATTACTCTTTACAATTAGATGTAAAACCTGCATTGCAAGGAGATAAAGTGGGCATACATTCTTTATTCTCTGATGTATTCGGTACTGCAACTAAAAAGAGAACCAAAGAACAATTAAATAAAGACATTGACTTAATTGCTATGCAAGGAGGAGTTAGTCGAGGTGGCGGTTATGCCTACTTCTTAAAGAAATATCAAGACCAAGCATTGGAAATTATGACTGACATATTGTTTAATCCTGTATTTACTCAAGAAGAATTTGATTTAACTTTAGGTCAATATAAAACAGCGCTTGCTAGTATAGGAGATGATGCCGGACAAATCAACAACCGTGTAGTAACTGCTCTTATTTATGGCAAAGGATACCCTGCGGGAGAATTAGAAACAATAGCAACTCTTGAAAACATTCAATTGTCTGACCTTGAGAACTATTACAATACTTATTTTGCTCCTAATGTAGCTCGTTTAGTTATTGTTGGTGATATTTCTAAAAAAGAAGCAGAGAAAAAAGCAGAACAATATTTCGGAAAATGGGAAAAGAAGGACGTTCCTGTTACCCAATATGTTATTCCTAGTACTCCGGAATATCGTAAAGTAGCATTTATCAATAAACCGGGAGCAGTACAATCTGCTATTGATGTTGCTTATGCTATTGATTTCAATGTAGCTCATCCTGATTATGATGCAGCAGTCGTTATGAGTCAAATCTTAGGAGGTAGCGGAACAGGACATTTATTCTTAAACCTTCGAGAAGATAAAAGTTGGACTTATGGTATTTATACCGATCTAACTCCGGGCGAATTAATCGGATCTATGTCTTTAACAGCCGGAAGAGGTGGTGCTGCTTCAGTGAAAGCAGTAGCAACAGACAGTGCTGTTTATGAAGTATTGAAAGAATTTGACAGAATCAGAACAGAGCCGGTTACAGAAAAAGAATTGAATGATGCAGTAACTTATCGTTCGGGCAACTTCTCTCGTTCTTTAGAATCATCAGAAACGATTGCTCGCTTTGCTGTAAATATTGACAAATATAACTTGCCGAAAGATTATTACAAAAACTATTTGAAACGTTTAGCTGCTCTTACGCCTGCTGACATTCAAGCTGCTGCTAATAAGTATGTAAAGCCTGAAAACGCTTGGATAGTTGTAGCTGCAGATAAACAATATGCAGATAAATTAGCTCCTTTCGCAGCTGATGGTAAAGTTCAATGGTATGATATGGATGCTAATCCTATTGAAACTCCTAAAGCGCAAGCTGTAACTGCTTCTGCAACTGAAATCATTGACAATTATGTAAATGCAATTGGAGGAAAGACTATTATTGAGAACATAAACGATTATAAAACAGTTGGAACTATGGAAATGATGGGACAAGAGGTTGCTGTTGAACAATATTTCCAAAAACCTAACCTTAGTTCTATGATAATAAGCATGCAAGGTATGGTAGTTCAAAAAATAGCTTTTGACGGAAGCATTCTTAGAATGTCCGGAATGCAAGGAAATCAAGAACTTACCGAAGGTCCTGAATTGGAAGAATATAAAAAAGCAGCGACTGTTTGCCCTGAAATGAATTATGCAGCTAATGGTTATGCACTTTCAGTAGAAGGAATCGAAGCGATTAATGGTTCTGATGCTTATGTAGTTAAAGTAGCTAAAGGAGACAATGTATCTACTGAATATTATGATGTAGCTACAGGACTTAAAGTTAGAACTTCTCAAGCTCAAGAAATGGAAGGAATGGGAGAAATCCTATCAATTACAGATTTTAGTGACTACCGCGAAATAAGTGGAGTTAAATTCCCTTTCATTCAAACTCAAAAACAATCTTTTATGGGGCAAACAATGGAAACAAAAACTATTGTTAATTCTGTAGAAGTAAACAAAGGTGTAGATAGCAATATCTTTAAATAAATAAATTTCCCGTCATGTAAATATGACCGCTTGGAATATCATATTAATAATACTCGAGATCACTTATGTTATTGTGGTCTTGAGTATTATTTTAAAAGTAGTATCACAAAACCGAAATCCACTTAAAACTACTTCTTGGATACTACTCCTTCTATTAGTCCCCCTACTCGGCATCTGCATTTATTATTTATTCGGTCAAGATGCACGACAAATACGGATTATATCCAATAAGAAATACAAGCTATTACAAAATAGAGCTTCGGCTCAACCGGCTATCCTACCGAATGACACAGAAGAAAAAGGCGAATACAAAACACTCGTTCAGCTATTTCATACCCAAAACAAAGCGCCTCTCTTACAAGGAAGCATTATATCTATTTATACCACCGGAGAGGATAAATTCAAAGACTTTGAAAAAGATTTAGAAACTGCTCAACATCACATTCATCTTCAGTATTATATCTTTGCCGATGATGAAATAGGAAATAGAATCCAATCCATCTTGATTCGTAAGGCGCAAGAAGGCGTGAAAGTACGCATACTTTATGATGACGTAGGAAATTGGAAAACAAAAAAAGCTTTCTACAAACGGATGACTGATGCCGGCGTGGAAGTGACCGGATTCCTTCAAGTGAAATTCCCTATCTTGACTAGTAAAGTAAACTACCGCAACCACAGAAAAGTCGTAATCATAGACGGAAAGATTGGATATGTTGGAGGAATGAATATTGCCGACCGTTATTTATCTCCAACTTGGAGAGATACCCATATACGCATTGAAGGAAGAGGGGTTCTCGGATTGCAATCGGCATTCTTAATTGACTGGTACTCTTCAGGTAAAAATCTAATTTCAGATATTATTTATTTTCCGCCTTTATCCATCAAAACAGAAAACCTGATGCAAGTTGTAACCGGCGGACCGATTTCTCGTTGGCGCACTCTATTGCAAGCGACTATTCAAATCATTACCAACGCTAAGAACTATGTGTATATTCAGACCCCTTATTTTCTTCCCGAAGACAGTTTGGTGCAAGCCATACAGTTAGCCGCCTTAGGAGGAATTGATATTCGCCTTATGGTTCCTGAAAAAGCGGATACTCACTTTGTAGGCCCGGCTTCACGTTCTTATTATACCGAAATGTTGGAAGCAGGAGTAAAAATCCATACCTTAAAAGATGCTTTTCTGCATTCAAAACTCATTGTAAGTGACGACAAACTATCTGTAATAGGCTCGGCAAATATGGACTTTCGCAGTTTTGAACATAACTTTGAAATCAATACTTACATCTACGATCTAACAATTGCTTCGCAGTTGAAAGAGATTTACTTAAAAGATCAACAAAATTGTTCTCCTGTCAAATTGGACGAATGGAAGAAACGTCCACGTGGAAAAAAACTTCAAGAATCACTTCTCAGACTTTTCTCTCCATTGTTTTGATTTCAATTAATCAATTATCAATAGGAAACTTAATGTTTAGCGTTGAATGTTAAATGTTAAATATTTGTCATCTCGAACTTGATTCGAAATCTTATGATATTGTGTATCAAACATACAATGACAATTTGTTTTTTTCTCAATCTCCCCTTCTTAATTTTTAGTTAAAATAGATTGATTAACAACCACTTATAGTCATTCCAAA
>DAIPZW010000057.1:0-8308 GCA_036781965.1 Bacteroidales bacterium | reverse complement strand
AAGGTTATATTTTGCAAGATTCTAATTTGTTAATAATCAATATATTGCATGGAAGAAAAGAGGATGATTTTCTTTAAATTATTGCCAAACTCTCATTTCACATTCCTTGCAATGGAAGGTAACAGTTAAGGTATGTTTGCCGGTGGAAAGGGTTAAAGGATAATTGTTTTTGCTATCGGGGCAAAGACCTAATTGATGTAAGAGGCAATGCTTGGTAAACATCAAGGGAATGTTATTCGGAGCTTCCAATTCAAAGGCAGGATGGATGTTTTTGACTCCGTGTTTTTTGTAAAAATCAGCGGCTTTTATGTTTGAAACATTTCCTAAATATGAAAGATTTTCTTGTATGTAAGAATGGTTGCTTGGCTGAATTTTACTAAAGTCTCTTTGTCTATTTATTTTACGTACAGAGATCAAGGAATCAATCACTTTTCGGCGAAGGTCGCTCAAGACCGAAGAGGGAATAAACCAATTGTTTATCAACTTGTTTGAAAAGGAATCTAAAACAAAGTCTGTGTTGCCTAGCTTGGATAATTGTTTCTGAATATTCTCTTCTTGCGGCTTCAAAGAGGTTTCTTTGTTCAATGTGACAAACACACTTGCCTTGCAATTATCTTCATCGGTCGCCGTAAGCGAAAAACCCGCAGCGGTTTCCTCAAAACTAAGGATCAATTTTATTTTTCTTTCGGCAGATTTCTTTAATAGATTTCTTTCAAACTCATGATCATAGTTGCGAAACAAACTTATTCCCGACTTTAAGCGAGGCATCTCCATCGGATAAATCTTATTTCCTTCTACTTTATTGACACGAAAGCCTTGCAGTTCTTTCTTTTCATTCAAAAAACAAAGTCCGTCTCCGTTATGAATAGCTTTTTTAGATTTCAAAGTAAAGTAGTGACTACTTAAATCGTCTATATTTCCCACAGATTCGCCCATAGATTTAGGAGTTTGGGGCGAAGCAATATCTTTGTTCCTTCCATGCAGGAAATAAGTAGTGAAACCGCGATTGAAGCTCTTTGTAGGATTGGGCAGGAAGAAGGAAGTTGCCTCTCCGCTAGACGCCCGTTGATATTCGGGGCGGCGTTCTAAGATTTCGTCTAATTTCTTTCTGTAATAAGAGGTTATATTTTTGACATAAGCAATATCTTTCAATCGTCCCTCTATTTTTAAAGAACTTACACCGGCATCTAATAATTCTTCCAAGTGATTGGAAAGATTTAAATCTTTCAAAGACAACAAATGCGAGTTGGAAGCCAATATTTTTCCCGAATTATCTTTTAATGTATAAGGCAAACGGCAATATTGAGCGCACTCTCCCCTATTTGCACTCCTTCCGGATAGTGCTTGACTGATATAACATTGACCGCTAAAGGAGGTACACAAAGCTCCATGTACAAAAACTTCGAGCGGAACCTGTGTTTGCGAAGCGATTTCTTTTATTTGTTTTAAAGATAACTCTCTGGCTAATACTATTTGCGAGAAACCTGCAGTTTCTAAGAATTGTACTTTCTCAAGCGTCCGATTATCTGTTTGAGTGCTGGCATGTAAGGCAATAGGCGGCAAGTCTAATTCCAAGATTCCCATGTCCTGAATGATTAAAGCATCGACTCCTATTTGATATAACTGATGAATCAAACATTCCGCCTCTTCTAATTCCTCATCTTTCAGTATCGTATTAAATGCCACATAGACTTTGGCATAAAAACGATGGGCGTATTCCACGAGAAGTTGAATATCCTCTAAAGTATTCCCGGCAGCCGAGCGCGCACTAAACTTAGGCGCCCCAATATATACGGCATCTGCACCATGATCTATGGCAGCAATCCCAATTTCACTGTTTCGCGCAGGAGCTAATAGTTCTATTTTACGAGCTATCTTCATGGAATTGCCTTTAACTTAGGTTTTAAGAAAGATTTATGAGAGAATTAATTATTCAGATTGCTTGGCTTCTTGCCAATAATGCTCCATCTCGTCCAAAGAAACGTCTTGCAAGCTTTTCCCTTGCTCTTTGATACATTGTTCCATATAGTTGAAGCGACGGATAAACTTCTGATTGGTACGTTCAAGGGCATTATCCGGATTTATTTTATACAGACGAGCGGCGTTAATCAGACTAAAGAAAAGATCGCCAAACTCACCTTCAAGTTTGTCTTGATCCATTCGGGCTATTTCGGTCTTCAATTCATTAAACTCCTCTTCAACTTTATCCCAAACGTCTTCTTTTTCGTTCCAATCAAAACCTGCATTGCGGGCTTTATCTTGTATTCGATGCGCTTTAGGTAAGCTTGGCAAAGAAGACGGGACTCCTTCAAGAACCGTCTTATTGCCTCCTTTTTCTTTCAGTTTGATTTGTTCCCAATTCGTTTCCACTTCTTGAGAAGTATTGGCTTTTATTGAGCCAAATACGTGCGGATGACGAAAGATTAGTTTGTCACACAAAGAATTACATACATCCGCAATGTCAAATTGTTCTTTTTCTTCTGCAATCTTAGCATAGAATACAATATGCAAGAGTACATCGCCGAGCTCTTTTTCGATTTCCGGAACATTATCTCTAATTAGCGCTTCGCACAGCTCGAAAGTTTCTTCAATCGTGTTGGTTCGTAAACTATCATTGGTCTGTTTCCGATCCCAAGGGCATTTCTCTCTAAGATCATCCAGCACATCAAGTAAACGTCCGAAAGCCACTAATTTTTCTTGCTTACTGTGCATTTTCCTTTTGGTAGTTCTCAATTCCTGTTTTTAAGAATCCCATAAAGGCTTCTACATCTTTTTTATATGCATAAGAGGGAGCTAAAGGCATTCCTTCTTGATCAACGATCACATAGAATGGTTGAGCATTGGCGCCAAACTTAAGTCGTTGCAAATAACTCCATTTATCTCCGACGGTACGTAATTTACGAGTTTTACCGTTTTCAACCACTTCTATCGGTTCATCTAAATTAGTTTTATCATCAACATAAAGCGATACTAAAACAAATTCTCCATCGATGGTCGTTTTTACTTGTTCATCCGTCCATACGGATGCTTCCATCTCGCGACAATTTACACATCCATAACCTGTGAAATCAACTAATACGGGCTTTTTGTTTTTCTTAGCATATGCCATTGCCTCTTCATAGTCTTGGAATTGAGGATGAGTTTCTCCTTCATATAAATTAAAGTCTTGTGTATATAAAGGTGGTGAGAATGCACTAATTGCTTTCAATGGAGCTCCCCACAATCCGGGTATCATATAAATTGCAAAGGCAAAAGAAATGATTGCCATAAAGATACGTGGGATAGTAACACTCTTAAGGTCGCTATCGTGAGGGAATTTGATTTTTCCCAACAGATAACATCCCAAAAGAATAAAGATAATAATCCACAATGCTAAGAATACTTCTCTATCTAATATACCCCAACCGTAAGCTAAGTCAGCTACTGATAAGAATTTCAAGGCTAATGCAAGTTCTAAGAAAGCTAATACTACTTTCACCGAGTTTAACCAACCGCCTGACTTAGGCATTTCTTTTAATAAAGAAGGGAATATGGCAAATAACGCGAAAGGAATAGCTAAAGCCAATCCAAATCCTAACATTCCTACGGCAGGCCCAAGCATATTACCCATACTTCCGGCTTGAACCAGGAGGGTTCCGATAATAGGTCCTGTACAAGAGAAAGAAACTAATACCAAAGTGAAAGCCATGAAGAATAAACTCAACAATCCGGTGGTACTTTCCGCCTTTTGATCCATTTTATTTGTCCAAGATTGAGGAAGAGTAATATCAAAAGCCCCAAAGAAGGAAACTGCAAACAGAACTAAAAGCGCGAAGAATATTAAATTGAAGACCGCACTAGTCGAAAGTTCATTTAATGCACTTGAACCGAAGATTCCGGTAACTAATAATCCTAATACAACATAAATAACTACGATTGAGACACCATAAATAACAGCATCTTGTATTGCTTTCTTGCGGCTACTCTTTGAACGCTTCAAGAAAAAGCTGACTGTCATAGGTATAATAGGCCAAACGCAAGGAGTAATCAAGGCAACAAAACCTCCTCCGAAGCTTAATAAAAATATAACCCAAAGAGATTTATCTGCAACGGATTCTTCTTCTCCGAAGTTGTGTAATTCTTCAATTACAGGTTTCCAAAGATCGGAAGTGGCTAATTTATCAGCAGGTATGTCTGCTGTTGATGTTTCTTCTGAAGTTGTTTCGATTATTTCATCGGCAGGAGTTTCAACTACGGGAGTTTCTTCTGCGGCAGGCTCATCAATAGTTGTAGCCGTAGCCTTTATAGCTTGCAGTGCAGCCGGTAAATCTTTTTTCTTAAAAGAAAACTCTTCCGTTCCGGGCACGCAACGTCCGTCATCACAAGATTGATATTCTATATAACCCGAAATAGAAAACTTTTCGGGATCAGTTATCTTTATTTTTTGAGTAAAGACCGGATTGTTAGTCGTATACCAGCCCACTTCCATATCGAAAAGATCATCAATTTCGGTATGTTTAGGAGCATTGGTCTTGGGTTTTCCAATAAGTTCGGCACCTTTGATTTCTTCAAAATGGAAAACGGTAGGAATTGGACCTCCGGGTTCTATTTCCATTATATATAAATGCCAACCCGGATCGGTTGTGGCAGAAAATATAATTTCACCTGAATCTTTAATGGATGTTTTCCAAGTAGTAGGTTGTTCTATTTGTGCATATCCTATAAAAGGAATAAGCAAAAACAATGAGATTAATCTGATTAGCTTGTTCATAGTCAATAAAAATACTTTTTGAAGCGCAAAGATAAATAAAAAAAGGAGAATGAAGAAAGGAACAAGAAGAAAGTGTTTAGATTTACGAAGTAAATGTTTACTTTTGTACTCTTTATGAGAATTGATATTATAACTGTATTGCCTGAAATGTTGGAGGGCCCGCTTTCCTATTCTATTTTGCAACGGGCGAAAGACAAGGGATTGGTGGAAATAGTTTTACATAACCTGCGAGACTATTCATTGAATAAGCATAAAAAGGTGGATGATTATCCTTTCGGCGGACAAGCCGGTATGGTTCTTCAATGCGAACCTGTTGATAGAGCGATTACTGCTTTAAAAGAAGAAAGAAGCTATGATGAAGTAATTTATACTTCGCCTGATGGAGAAACTTTCAATCAACCGATGGCAAACCAACTTTCTCTTTCCAAAAATCTAATTATTCTTTGCGGACATTATAAAGGTTTGGACTATCGAATCAGAGAACATCTGATAACCAAAGAGATTTCTATCGGAGATTACGTACTTACCGGTGGAGAACTTCCTGCCGCCGTGATGGTTGATGCTATCGTTCGTTTAATTCCGGGAGCTATCGGCGATGAACAATCTGCTCTTTCCGATTCTTTTCAAGATAATTTATTAGCTCCTCCTGTATATACCCGCCCTTCTAACTATAAAGGTTGGGAAGTCCCTTCTGTTTTGCTTTCAGGTCATGAAGCTAAAATCAGAGAATGGGAATTGAATCAAGCTATCGAAAGAACTAAACGCTTACGTCCGGATTTATTAGATTAAAGGCTTTAAGATTTCAGATTTAATAGATTACTTACGAAGTTCAACCAATTTCATCCTCTGAGGTTCGAGACTTCATCCTCTGAGGTTCAAGGCCTCATCCTCTGAGGTTCGAGGCTTCATCCTCTGAGGATTATTTTGTTACTGCCACAATTTGCTCATTAAAAAAAAAGTAATTACCTTTGCCGCGTCAAACGACTGAGTAACTATCTTTTAGAGAAAAGAATTACTTTGTTCTACTTCCGAGACTCGGAGGGCTTGCATTTTCGCAAGTATAAGTTAGACTTAAATAGTAAACAATGAGGTATTTCAAATTGACTTTATTCTCCTCGCTGATTATGTTGCTTATGGCAAGCTTTGGAAGCAATAAAGTTAAACTTACCGAAGGTACTAATTTCGGCAATCTTGCGCCCGTTGAACTTTTGCAAGGTATTATCATAGAAGATAATAAATATTTACTAATTAATTTCTGGGCAGCTTCTAATCCTCAATCAAGGATAGAAAATTTAAAGCTAAATCATCTTCTTTCAAGCCCTGAGAACTCCCACATTCAACTTGTATCAATCTCTTTGGATAATAGCGAAGCTGTATTTAAAGGGGTAGTTCAAGCGGATCAACTGAATGAATCAACTCATTTTTATTTATCCCAAGATCTAAAAAAGAAATTTGAAGATAGTTTCTATTCAAATGACAATTTAAGCAATTGGTTGATAAATAAAGAAGGAATGATTATTAGCAAGAATTTGAGCATGGAAGAGATTTTGAAAACAATTCAAGATTCAAAATCTAAGATTTAAGATCCGGGGATAAACACTTTACGAAATTTATAACTTTACACTTTAAAACTTAATTATTCTTCTCTTTGTTAAAAAGACATGATAACAGCCTTTCTTCAATTATTAGCAAAGATAATCAGCATCGCCAGCATACTCATCATTGTATACGCCGTAATTATCTGCATATTCCAATTTCTAAAGAATGAATTCGGTCGAGTAAGCGGAAAGTATTCTCAAGCCAGCTTACTTAGGTTTCGAGTTAATCTAGGAGTTTATCTTTTGCTTGCTTTGGAATTTCTTATTGCTTCGGATATTATTCAAACCGTATTAGAACCGAATTGGAATGAATTGGCAATCTTGGCTTCTATGGTTGTTTTGCGCACGCTTTTGTCTTATTTTCTAAGTAAAGAGATTAAAGAAATTGAGAAAGAGGAGCATTTGGAGTCAGAAAATAACGAGAAATAAATCTTTCCTATTCAGTCAGTCTTTTTAATACTCCATAGGCAACAGGGCAGGTTTCGGAATTTTTCACCGTCAGGTTATAAATCTGAAAGAAGCGTTTGCGGTCGGTATGAGGATACTCTCGACAAGCTTTTGGTCGGGATTCGTAAACACTGCAATAGTTATCCGGCATCAAGAAAGGGCAAGGCATGGAAGAAAATACATAATCGCCGTCTTCATCTACTTTCAAATAAGTAGAAACAAGTTCAGAAGGTTTCATTTTCAAGACTTTTGCCAATCGTTCTATATCTTTATCATGAATTGCCGGTCCTAAAGAGCGACAACAATTAGCACATTCCAAACAATCTGTGCATTCCACAATCTCTTCATGCAGATTATGTACCAGATCATCCATCTTTTCTATTTTTTTCTTATTCTTACGGTAAAATGTTTTGAAAGCAGGCGCATCTTTCTTGGCTTGCTTCTCTAATTCTTCGCGATTCAACATTTACTTTTGAATTTATCCAAAGCAATGCGAATGCGCTCTTGTGTAGCATCTTGTACAGGCACCAAAGGAAGCCGAAGGATATTTTCACAATATCCCTTTTCGTGAAGTATGCTTTTGACTCCGGCAGGGCTTCCATCGGTAAATATCAATTCAAAAAGATCTCCGAAACGATTGTCTATATTTTTGGCTTCTTTATAATCGCCATTTAATGCCAAATGAATCATTTCTCCCAATTCTTTAGGGAAGGCATTTCCAATAACAGATATAACTCCGCAACTACCTAAAGCAATCGAAGGCAAAGCAATAGCATCGTCGCCCGAAATCAATTGAAAACCGTCCGGCATATTAAGGGCTATTTCCTCCATCTGAGTAAGATTGCCCGATGCTTCTTTTATTGCGATAATTGTTTCAAACTCTTTAGCCAAGCGAACGACTGTTTCCGGAAGCATATTCACTCCTGTTCGTCCGGGCACATTGTATAATATAATAGGTAAAGAAGATGCTTCTGCCAATGTCTTATAATGCTGATAAATTCCCTCTTGTCGAGGTTTATTATAATAAGGGACTACTGAAAGGATGGCATCAATGCCCGCAGGGACTACATTTTTTATACATTCAGCCACTGCATGTGTATTATTTCCTCCGACCCCCATAACTAAAGGCAGGCGACCGCCCACTTTTTCTACTATAAACTGAATGATTTTCTGTTGTTCCTCCTTATCAAGAGTGGGCGTTTCGGCAGTTGTTCCCAACAAAACCAAATAATCTGTCCCGTTATTCAAATGACAATCCACCAACTTAGACAAGCTTGCATAATCTACTTTGCCGTTTCTATCAAAAGGAGTTATAAGTGCTACTCCCATTCCGGTTAAATCCATTCTCCTCATAAATCATTCAATTTGAAAGCAAAGATAAGAAATATTTACGAGTTTAGATTTACGAGTTTGGATTTATTATACACTAGAGATGCAATTCCTCTATGAACATTCAACTTTATAAACTTTATACTCGAAAATATAAACTTTGTTTTAAAAATATTCCTATTAT
>DAIPZW010000056.1:0-8322 GCA_036781965.1 Bacteroidales bacterium | reverse complement strand
TTTTTATGTTTAAGGTTTATAAAGGAGAAAGGAACAAGCTGAAGGGAGAAAGAACCTATAATAACCAAAGAATAAAGCCTTAAGAAAATAACAATCCCAGTGTATTTTTAACAAAGAAATAATGATTTACCGTAATTTTGACTCGACAATTAATATTTTTCATTATATTTGTGCTTTAGAACAGATAATCAACTTACTTATTATACTTATGAAAAAAATCTCTATCATTATTGCATTATCTTTTTTGTGCATTTTTTCAAATTTATTTGGAGAAGACATAACTATCAACGTCCTAGAAGCGGGCATGCTAAATACATCTTTAAGCGAAGCTGGACACAATTTAAATGCTATTACCGAATTGAAGATTACGGGCGAAATTGATGCCACTGATTTTGTTACGATTCGGAATAATATCAAGAATCTTACTTCAATTGATCTGAGTGAAGTTGAAATTAAAGCTTTTACCGGAACAGGAGGTACTTCTATGCTAACAAATGACTATCCTGCTAATACAATTCCCGATTGGGCTTTCTTTAGCATGCTTAATCCCAGTGGGAATACAACATTAACATCCATTTCTTTAGGACAAGAAGCTATTGGTTCGCAAGCTTTTCAAAATTGCAAGGCACTTACCTCGATTGATTTTGGAAATAACTTAAAAACAATCAACAGTTCGGCATTTTTTAATTGCTCTGAAATCACAGAAATCCGAATTCCTTCAAGTGTAGAAGCAATTGAACAAAATGCCTTTGCCGGTTGTAGCAATGTGGAACGCTTTGAATTTGAAACTTCGGCAAGTATAACTATTATTAATAAAGGAGTGGTCCCAATTGCAAAGATCACATCTTTGACTATTCCGGCTTCTATCGAAAAAATAGTTGATGAAGCATTTATTAATTATCACGGACTTGTCAATGTAGATGAAAACAATCTTTTTTATTCTGCTCAAGACGGAGTATTATACAATAAGGACAAAACTACACTGATTGCAGCAACGGGAATACAAGGTTCTTTAGTGCTTCCGGAAACTGTAAAAATCATTGGAGCAAAAGCTTTTTATAATAATACAGGATTAACTAGCATTACTTTCCCTAATTCATTAGAAATTATCGAAACAGATGCTTTTTATCGTGGAGATGTTACTGAATCTACTTTATCAGAAATAATTATAGACCCTCAACTTTCAAATCTTCATACAATTGAACGGAGAGGATTATCAACCTGTAAGAAATTAACTAAGCTGATTATTCCTAAAAATGTAACTGCTTTCGGAGATAATGCTTTGGCATATAACACGTCTCTGTCGGAAATTCATTGTTTCATAGAAAATCCGGCTACAATCACTTCATACGTATTTGAAGGAGTAAGCAAAACCAATTGTACATTGATTGTTCCCAAAGGAACAGTAGACTTATATAAAAGTACTCCTGCTTGGAATCTTTTCAATAATATAGAAGAAGAGGGAAGCAACCAATTATTTGTTACTCCGCTTACATTAGAATTCGGAAGTCTTTTTGTAAATGAACTTTCTTCTAACGGGAAATATGCCGTTGGACGTTCCGGTTATGGAGCTTATCGTTGGGATATAAAAAACTCCTCTCAAGATAATTTTGATATTCTTTATCTAAATGGCGACGGTACGGAATATAATAATACTATCTCTGAAGATGTTACCAACGATGGAGTAGTTCTCGGAAATTATGAACAAACGTATAAAAGTTCACTTATAAACGGTCCGGGAATTTGGGAAAATGGAACTTGGACTAGTTTATTGGTGGAGGATCCTAATTATGAAGCTCCAACGGTTAATAGTATCACAAATGATGCTCAAACTGTAGCCGGAAATTACATGCCTGATGCTGTTAGTATCATGCCTTATAGTTGGAATAAAGAAGGAAGTGATTGGAAAAAAGGAACGACTTGGAGTTATCCTGCAGGAGGACAAGGAGCAAGAATACATAGTTTTTCAAAAGATCATTCTATTGCTTGCGGATGGTCGGTAAATGAAAATACAAATGGGAATCGTGTGCCTATTTATTGGACTTCTCCTTCCGAATATAAAATTATCGGGACTGAGAAAGGAGAAGCTCGTAAGGTAAGTGACAACGGGAAATACATCGCTTTGACTTATGATTCTTCAGCTGCATTATACAAAATAGAAACAGAAGAAATCATCATGATAAAAAATAACGCAGAAGCGTTGGACGTTAGTGATAACGGAATCGTAGTTGGATATTACACAACGACAAACAGTGCAAGAAATGGTTTTATCTGGACAGAAAAAGACGGCTTTGCAGATTTATATGATATTCTTTCTTTATATGTTCCTGATGCAGAAATTGATGAATTCAGTCCCGCATATGAAAGTTTAGATCAAATAAGTTGTATTTCTGCAGATGGTCGAGTCATGGGAGGTTGGAAAGCTTATAATAGTGCTGCAGGACAAGGATTTATCTTTACCTTGAAAGAAGATTATAAACCTTTGAAGAAACCTGTAGATTTTACTGCAAACGCTATTCTTTCCGAAAGAAATAAAGTTTTGATTAAATGGAATGCTCCGAATAATGATTCCGAAAAAAAACTAACCGGTTATGTAATTTACCGCGAGCAAGAAGAATTAATGACCCTTGATGCTTCCCAAACGGTATACACAGATGACTTATCTTCTACCCAGTGGAATAATGGAGGCAGTGTGAGATATGCTATCACTGCCCTTTATGATAATACTTACCGCTCTCCTCGTTCGGAAGATATTTCTGTTCTTATCTATGATAGCTATGATATTCCTTTTGTTGATGACTTTGAAGACATTAATTTAAGTAATAATTATTGGACTATGGAACGAAATTTCACTTATAATTTCTGGTTCATCAATCCAGTTTATCCTAATGGTTATAAAGGTACTTCTATGACTTTCTCTACCGTTGTTTCAGGACAAGAATATAACGAATCTGTGATTTCAAAACCGTTCGATGCTCGTGGAGAAAGCACAGTTTATCTTTCTTATCTAAACTCTATCGATGTACTTCAAACCATTTTGGATAAGGTATATGTAGAAGTTCAAAAATCAGCTGAAAGCGAAGAGTGGATTACGGTAAAAGAGCATACAATCACTAAAACCGATTGGACATTCTATGAAGTAGATTTAAGTGATCAAGTAGCCGGAAAGATATTCCGAGTAAGATTCCGCGCAGCCGGTAATGATGGTTCTCTATATTACTTTGAAATAGATAATATGCAAATACGTACGGAAAGAGAAGCCGCAACTTCTCCTCAATCGGTTATTGCTACGGTTAATAATGATGAAACAATAAGTTTATCTTGGCAAAATCCTTCAAGTTCTTACGGATTGAGTTATTCTATCTCCGAACCTTGGCAAGGAATAGGTAATAATGGAGCTTCGTTTATAGGTGCTAATAAGTTTGAAACGGAAGACTTGAATATCTATAAAGACCAATACTTGACTTCCATATCTACTTATATAGGATATGACATTTCTCTTCCTTTTGAAACTACATTAAAGTTGGCTGTCTTTGAAGATGATACAAGAATATGTGATCAAACCATATCTTACTTTGAAGAAAACGAATGGAATACCTTTGTATTGGACACTCCGATTAAGATAGATCCTAGTAAAACTCTTTACATGGGAATTGAAGTGGTTACACATAATGCAGGAGAGCTTCCTTTGTTTACGGATCAGTCTGTAAATAAATATGACGGAAAAGGAAATCTTTTTTCTGAAGATGGAGGCGCAACTTGGCAAAAACTATCTGCTTTTAACTTAACTCACACTTGGTGTATCATCGGAAATGTCAGAAAAGAATCAGTCGGTTCGGAAAATGATCGTGATTATACTATTTGGGGATATAATATCTTCCGCGATGGAGTTAAATTGAATAACAGCTTAATGGAGTTTGCTCAAACTTATATTGATGATATAAGTGGAGTTAATGCTTCTCAAGTATGTTATACTATTCAAGCTTATTACGGAGATAGTGCTTGGTCGGCTTTATCAGAGGATGTTTGCACAACTACTGTAGATATTAAAGAAGTTACTACTTCTAATAAATTAAATGTATATCCTAATCCTGTAGAAGATTATCTTTTGATTGATGGATTAGAGAAAGAAGCTCAAATAAGCATCTATGATCTTTCAGGACGTTTGATGTTCGTTGAAAATATCTTCCTTAATCAAAGAATATCCGTACAAGGATTGCAATCGGGAATCTATATTCTCAGCATTCAGACTGAAAATAATACTCAAGAAATTAAAATACAAAAGAGATAAATAAACTACTTAATTAATTACTTACTTACAACAAAATGACGTGTATGAAAAAGCAATTTTCAATTATTATGTTCGTTCTTGCAGCCTTACTCTTCAATAGTATAGGTGTTTCTGCAAAAACAAATGATGAAACCTACGATTTTACATTCTTAATGGGTTATATGAAACTGGGATCAGGCTTTCCTCCTGCCCTTGAGCCTTGTGTAGTAGACAACGCAATAATCTCTCTTGATTACACAATAAACGAACAAGGAGAGTATCGCTTTTCCGAATTAACACCGGGAGAGTATAAATACATCATTAAGACAGAAGGGAAAATGAATGTATCCGGTCGATTAGCAATCCCTGAACAATTGATGTCAACTGAAGACCCCTCTATTCAAACGTTGCTTGCTATGTTTCAAATAACATTAGACGGTGAATATGTATTCCGTCCGGCTATTGATGGCTATGCTCTCTCTGGCGAATCAGAAACGTTTAGTGTTACATTTAACATCCAAGAAGAAACAGGAATAGAAATAAATGATGCTATTGTCAGCATTAATGGTACGGAATATGCTTCCGACGAAGTAGTTTTGGAAGCTGGAATTTATGAATATACGGTTTCTAAAGACGGATATGCTTCTGAAACAGGAAGTATGATTGTGGTAGATAATAACGAAGTAGTGGAAACTGTAATGACCGAGGCAATAGCACCAACAGAATATGACTTTACCATATTGCCAGCCTATCTTGATAATAATTCTGGTGAAATTTATACAATTACAGAAGCTGTCATTTCATTGAATAATATTATTAACGAGGTTAATGACTACTCTTTTGAATCAATACCATTAGGAGATTATAAATATATTATTAGCAAAGAAGGATACCCTACTGCTTCTGGACGAATGAATATACCTGGTCATCTTGAAAAGCTTGAAGAACCTGCATTATCAATATTTCAAGTAGGGGGTTGGGTGTTTTTGCCTGATATGAATACAATAACCAAGATGGCGACACCAGGTACTTCAGACAAGTATGCTGTTACATTCAATATTACAGACCTAGACGAAAACAAAGTAGAAGGAGCAACTATAATCATTAATGGAGTAGAGTACGATGCTGACGATCTGGAGATAGAAGCCGGCATTTATGATTATACCGTTTCTAAAAATCGTTATAAACCGGTCTCGGGTTCTATGATTATTGTTGATGCGTTAGAAACAATCGAAGTAGTTACGGAATATTATGGAGAAATAGACCCCGAATACACCTATGAATATTATGTATTGGATGATACCGACGACCTAACTCTTTCTCTTATTTCTGCAAATGGAGAATATGTTGGTGGTCATTATTATGGTAAATGTTTTATCCATAATACAACAACTAAAGAAACTCAAATATTCCAGCGAAACGTACAAGGAGATATTATTGCTGGGATTGCCAATGACGGGACTTGTTATGGTTCTATGGGAGAACTAGAATCCGCTGTCCCTGCTTATAGACCATGGGGAGGAGAATGGACTGCTTTACCCGGTGCTGAAACAGATACAGACTGTGCTATATTTTCTGTTTCCACAGACGGGAAATTATTAGGTGGATGGTCTTATAAAGAAAATGATAAACGTATTTGGCGTCCATGCTTGTGGAAACAGAATGAGGACGGAATCTATATCAAAGAATTTCTTCCATTTCCGGAAACCGATTATACAGGAAAGGAAGCTCAAGGTTCACGTGTTCAACAATTTTCAGCAGATAATTCGGTTATCAGAGGTATCTATGTACCTTATGTTGGTCCGGCAGAAGGACATGTTATTATATGGAGAGAAGGAAATAATAGTTATGAATATGAAATGGTGGGTGAAAACTTAATTTATGACCCGAGTGCATCAAGTAATAATTCTCTGACTATATACCATACTAAAATGAGTGCTAATGGCAAATACATTGTTTCAGGCATCCAATATTATGTAGTCGATGGGGGATCTTATTATTTGAATTTATCTCCGGTATTATTTAACATTGAAACTCCGGGAGATGTAACGTATAAAATTATTGAAGACTCAAACTACGGGAATGCAAATACAGGAACAGGAGTATATGGAGCTGCTGTTCTTGATGACGGATTTGTTTTCGGATCTGTTCCTTATAACAGTGCTCAGTTTCCCTCATCAGGTCTTGCTTGTTATGAAAATTCTGGTTTTATTGACTATGCAGATTGGTTAAAAACAACAACCGATGTAGATATTTTTGACAATCCGAACATCACCATGAGTGGTTTCCCTACAATATCCGGGCAAGAAAATTTGTTTGCAGGAAGTTATAGCGCAGGACCTAATGTCAACGAAGGCGTAGTTTCTTACTATATAAAGAGAGGTATTGATGGTGGAGAGTCAATTGACAATATTAATTCCACACTAAAAACCCATGCTTATATCTATCAAGAAACACTCTACTTAAAAGGAGAGATCGCCGTAGTTTCTTTATTTGATATTTCAGGAAAACTTGTTTACAAAGGACAATATCAAGAAAATATATCTATTTCAAACCTTTCTCGGGGCATTTATATGGTCATTCTAACATTGAACGATGGAAGACAAGAAGCTCATAAATTGATGAAAGCGAAATAAGATAGAATAGAATTTTATCAGCACTTACAAAATAAGTCGTCTCTTATAAAAAGAGGCGACTTATTTTATTTCCAGATCCGAACAAAGTGTTCATTATCGAACACTTGATAAAAATATTATTTATTGGCATTCAATTAATTACACTTTTGGCATAAGCATTGTATATTCCTTTGTACTTATAAAAAAAAACAGAACAATAGATGATGGATAGGGAAATTCCAAAAGAAATAAAAAGAAAAGAACAACGAAAGAACATCTTAAAGATAGGATTGACAGTTGGAGGAATAGTTGTGCTTCTCGTCTTTTTTATATCATTGTTTCAAAATGATATACGAAAAGAAGATGTTAAAATTTCAACAGTTGATCGGGGAACAATAGAAGTTTCCGTGACAGCCTCGGGTAAGGTAGTTCCGGCTTTTGAGGAAATAATCAATTCTCCAATCCATTCTCGTATCGTGAAAGTATATAAAAGAGGAGGAGATTCAGTTGAAATGGGAACTCCAATCTTAAAATTAGATTTACAATCGGTAGAAACGGAATATAATAAGCTGCTTGATGAAGAAAAGATGAAACAACTTCAGTTGGAACAACTGCGAATTAATAACCGCAACCAATTTTCCGAAATGGAAATGCAACTGAAAGTTTCCCGAATGGAACTAAATCGCAAAGAAGTGGAGTTGCGCAACGAATATTACTTAGATAGTCTGGGAGCAGGTACGACCGATAAAGTAAGACAAGCGGAACTTAGTTTTAATGTCAGCCAACTTCAACTGAAAGAAGAGGAACAAAAATACGAAAACGAGAAAGCCTTGAGAGAAGCTGACTTGAAAGTGAAAGAATTGGAGTTGAATATCTTCCGAAAAAGCATGTCTGAAACAAAACGAACCTTGGAAGATGCACAAATTCGCTCGCCTCGCAAAGGAATATTGACGTTTATCAACAATGAAATAGGCGCGCAGGTAGCTCAAGGGAGTAAAATTGCCATTCTTTCGGATTTATCTCATTTCAAAATAGAGGGAGAAATAGCAGATAGCTATGGAGATCGGATTTCTCAAGGATATAAAGTCTTGGTAAAGGTCGGAAATGAAAAGCTGACAGGAATAGTGAGCGATGTAACCCCACTTTCTCGAAACGGAGTCTTTTCCTTTACGGCGCAATTAGACGAAGACGACAATCCTTGCCTTCGTTCCGGACTGAAAGCCGATGTATATGTTATGAATACCATTAAACCCGATGTGCTTCGCATTCAAAATGGCTCTTATTACTCTAAAGCCGGCGAATATAACTTATTTGTTGTCAATGACGACCAGATTATAAATCGAAAAGTCCAATTGGGCGAATGTAATTACGATTATGTCGAAGTCATTGAAGGACTAAAAGAAGGAGACGAAGTGATTATTTCCGATATGTCGGCAC
>DAIPZW010000055.1:6999-8326 GCA_036781965.1 Bacteroidales bacterium | reverse complement strand
AAACGCTCAATGAGTTTCAAATTAAGAATTTGGCGAAAGCTACGATACGTGAAATTGTTGCCGTAGCAAACACACTTGAAAAAAAGAGCGGTCTGGAGTTTATTAAAATGGAGATGGGCTCGCCGGGATTGCCCGCAGCCAAGATTGGAGTAGAGGCAGAGATAAAAGCATTGCAAAATGGTGTTGCTTCTATTTATCCTCCTATCGAGGGAGTTGCTTCTTTGAAAGAAGAATCTTCTCGTTTTATTAAGGCTTTCGTAGATTTGGACTTAGATGCGCAAGGTTGTGTGCCGACTGTCGGTTCGATGCAAGGAACTTATGCCGCATTTCTGTTGGCAGGACAATGCAATCCGAAGAAAGATACGATTCTTTTCGTTGATCCGGGTTTCCCTGTTCAGAAACAACAAGTATCCGTGATGGGATATAAGAGCGAATCGTTTGATATTTATAACTTTCGTGGCGAAAAATTGCGCGAAAAGTTGGAATCAATCCTTTCCAAAGGCAATATATCAAGTATCGTTTATTCTAATCCTAACAATCCGGCATGGTTCTGCCTTCGCGACGAAGAACTTCGTATTATTGGCGAATTGGCAACTAAACATGACGTCATCGTGATGGAAGATTTAGCTTACTTTGCTATGGATTTCAGAACCGATCTGGGGGTTCCTTTCCAAGCTCCTTATCAACCGAGTGTAGGAAAATATACAGATAAATATATTCTCTTCATATCCGGCTCAAAAGCCTTTAGCTATGCAGGTCAAAGAATAGGCGTAGTTGCCATTTCAAACGCTCTATATAATAAGGAGTACGACGGATTGAAAGAAAAATACGGAACAGGTACTTTCGGACGCGTTTATATCCAACGCATTCTATACGCTTTGTCTTCAGGAACGGCACATTCTCCTCAATATGCTATGGCAGCTATGTTCAAAGCAGCTACCGATGGAGAATTTAACTTCTTGGAAGATGTAAGAGAATACGGACGTCGAGCAGCGCGCCTAAAAGAAATCTTCCTGCGCTATGGATTTAAAATCGTATATGATAAAGATTTGGATCAAGACGTAGCAGATGGATTTTACTTCACTTTGACTTATCCGGGAATGACCTCCGATCAGTTGATTGACGCTCTAATTTCTTACGGTATATCAGCCATTTCTTTGGCTACGACCGGAAGTGAGCAGCAAGGGCTAAGAGCTTGCACCTCTTTTATTAAGGATCATCAATATGAAGTACTGGAAGAACGTCTAAAGAAGTTCGAACAACAATATAAATAACTTTGTTTTTAGATAGAAAGCCAATATAGACAAGGGGGCAATGCTCCCTTGTT
>DAIPZW010000055.1:0-6899 GCA_036781965.1 Bacteroidales bacterium | reverse complement strand
TCGTTTCACCCCTTGAAACACTTCGTTTCACCCTTTGAAACACTTCGTTTCACCCCTTGAAACACTTCGTTTCACCCTTTGAAACACTTCGTTTCACCCTTTGAAACACTTCGTTTCACCCCTTGAAACACTCTGTTTCAATAGGAAGAAACTTTATTGTAATAAGAGGGAGCATAATGCTTAGCATTATTGCGAGGGGAAAACTTATCAACGAAAACCGATTTTAACAATGAATATTTTTGTTTTAATAAAAATCTATATATAATATTGCACTTTCTTTAAGACGAAAGTCTAATTTTAATTTATTTATAGTGGAACAGAAAGTATATACCTTTGATGAAGCCTACAAAGCTTCCCTTGATTATTTCAATGGCGACGAGCTCGCTGCGAAAGTGTTTGTTAATAAATATGCTCTAAAAGATGCTTTTGGGAATATCTACGAAAAGACCCCCGAAGATTTACATCATCGTTTGGCAAGTGAGATAGCTCGTGTAGAAAAAAACTATCCGAATCCCTTGACAGAACAAGAATTGTTCCAGCTATTCGAGCATTTTCGTTATATAGTCCCTCAAGGAAGTCCGATGACGGGTATTGGAAATAATTATCAAGTAGCCTCTTTGTCAAATTGTTTTGTTATCGGCTTGGACGGACCGGCTGATTCCTACGGCGCAATCATTAAAATAGACGAAGAGCAGGTTCAGCTGATGAAAAGAAGAGGTGGAGTAGGGCACGATATGTCTCATATTCGCCCCAAAGGCTCGCCTGTTAAAAATTCCGCCTTGACTTCCACCGGATTAGTTCCTTTTATGGAAAGATATTCCAATTCTACGCGCGAGGTTGCACAAGATGGACGTCGTGGAGCTTTAATGTTAAGTGTATCAGTAAAGCACCCCGATTCCGAATCGTTTATTGATGCCAAGATGAGCGAGGGCAAAGTTACCGGCGCAAACGTTTCGGTCAAGATTACGGACGACTTTATGGAATCCGTAACCAGCAATCGCCCTTTTATGCAGCAATATCCTGTTGATAGTAACAGTCCTGAATATAAAAAAGAAGTAAATGCCAAAGAATTGTGGGATAAGATTATTCACAATGCATGGAAGTCTGCCGAACCCGGCGTATTGTTTTGGGACACTATCTTGAAAGAATCTTTGCCCGACTGTTATGCCGACTTAGGATTCCGCACAGTTTCGACCAATCCTTGCGGAGAAATTCCATTATGCCCTTATGACAGTTGTCGTTTATTGGCTATCAATTTATATTCATACGTTACTAATCCGTTTTCGGACGATGCATCTTTCGATTTTGAGCTTTTCAAGAAACATGTATCCCTCGCTCAGCGGATTATGGATGATATTATTGACTTGGAAATAGAGAAAATCGATGCGATTATCAAGAAAATAGAACAAGATCCCGAGACAGAAGAAGTAAAAACTACGGAATTGAATCTATGGCTCAAGATAAGAAAGAAAACTCTGATGGGACGTCGCACAGGAGTCGGTATTACTGCCGAAGGGGATATGCTTGCCGCTTTAGGTTTATGCTACGGAACGGAAAAAGCAACAGCCTTCGCAGAAGAAGTTCACAAGACTTTGGCAGTAGCTGCCTATCGTTCGTCCGTAATCATGGCGAAAGAACGCGGAGCTTTTGAGGTATTCAATGCAGAAAGAGAGAAAAATAATCCTTTTATCAAGAGATTGGAGCAAGAAGACGCTCAATTAATTGAAGATATGCGGACGTATGGTCGCCGGAATATAGCTTGCTTGACGATAGCTCCGACCGGGACGACTAGTATAATGACTCAAACTACCTCCGGAATAGAACCTGTATTCTCTCCGGTATATAAAAGGAGAAGAAAAGTCAATCCGAATGATTCGTCTGTTAAGGTTGATTATGTAGATGAAATAGGAGATTCTTGGGAAGAATACGATGTTTTCCATCATAAATTTGTTACTTGGATGGAAGTAAACGGATATTCGACCATTAAAAAGTACTCTTCGGAAGAATTAGACAGCATGATTGAAGAGTCGCCTTATTTCAAGGCTACGGCAAACGATGTAGATTGGCTGAATAAAGTACGTATGCAAGGACGTATCCAGAAATGGGTCGATCATTCTATTTCCGTGACTATCAATCTTCCGGAAGAAGTTGATGAAGACCTAGTAAACCGTTTATATATAGAAGCATGGAAGTCAGGATGTAAGGGATGTACGGTATATAGAGACGGATCTCGTAGCGGAGTCTTGATTACAGACAAAAAAGATAAAGAGGGAAATTGCGAAGAATGCCCCGAACCTCCGGTGATTGTGGCTAAACGTCCAAGAGAATTAGAGGCAGACGTCGTGAAGTTTCAAAATAATAAAGAAAAATGGATTGCCTTTGTTGGTTTGTTAAACAATCGCCCGTATGAAATCTTCACCGGTTTGAATGATGAGGACGAAGGTATCTTTATTCCTAAGAATATATCACACGGAACCATTATCAAGAACATAGACGAATATGGAAATAAACGATATGACTTTCAATATGTGAACCGTAGAGGATATAAAACCACGATCGAAGGACTTTCCGATAAATTTAATCCGGAATATTGGAATTATGCCAAATTAATATCCGGTGTTCTCCGTTATTCTATGCCCGTAGATCAAGTAATCAAATTAGTAGAAGGCTTGGAATTGAATGATGAATCAATCAATACTTGGAAGAACGGGGTAGAACGAGCCTTGAAGAAGTATATCTTGGAAGGTTCATTAGCCAAAGGAAAGAAATGTTCCCATTGCGGACAAGAAAGTTTGATTTATCAGGAAGGTTGTCTGACTTGTTCTTCTTGCGGAAACTCAAGATGTGGATAATTAAGACTTCGTAATGAAGCTTTTTATTAGTATCTTTGCAAATACAATTATTTAAATAAAATCAAAAAACAGTATGCAGTTTTTTATTGACACAGCTAACTTAGCTCAGATTGAAGAGGCAAATAGTCTAGGTATTTTAGATGGAGTAACCACTAATCCGTCTTTAATGGCAAAAGAAGGGGTTAAAGGATTAGAGAATCAGTATGAACATTACCGTAAAATCTGCGAAATGGTTGATGGAGATGTGAGTGCTGAAGTAATTGCTACCGATTATGAAGGTATGATTAAGGAAGGAGAAGCACTTGCCGCCCTACATCCTAATATTGTAGTAAAAGTTCCTTGCATAGAAGCAGGACTGAAAGCGATTAAATACTTTACAAGTAAGAACATTCGCACCAATTGTACCTTGATATTTACTGCCGGACAAGCTCTTTTGGCAGCTAAATGCGGTGCAACTTATGTTTCTCCTTTTGTAGGTAGATTGGATGATATAGCAAGTGATGGCATTGACTTGGTTTATAAAATAGTTCAAGTATTCCGCACGTATGAATATAAGACAAAAGTCTTGGCAGCTTCTATAAGAAGCACACAACATATAATACAATGTTTGGAAGTCGGTGCAGATGTGGCAACTTGCCCATTAGCTTCAATCAAAGGTTTGTTGAAACATCCATTAACAGACAGTGGACTAGCTACTTTCTTAGCCGATTATAAAAAGATAGACTAATAAAACAACTATTTTAATTATGAAAACAATAAAATTATTATTACTCTCATGCATTCTTGTATTTACTGCAAGTTGCGATGACGATGATTCAAACAAAACAAAGCTTCCAAAAGTAACAACAATAGGTGCAAATACTTTTGGCTGCGTGGTTGATGGAGTTACTTATGTTAGTGGTAAGCATAAGAGAGAAATTATGCTGGAAATTAATGGCATTCTTCACAAAGAACCAATTAGCTTCATTGAAGATACAGAAGAAAATAAGGTATATGTAAACGTAGTTGTTAAACCATCGGTTACTATCGGTTTTACTATCCTGAATCCTGAAGAAGGCAAAGTTTGTCTTTATGAAGATGCTTATATTAAAGATCTTTATTTAGGTAACAGATCATTACCCGGAGGGGCTGTAGAGATTTCTCGCTTTGATGCTTGGAGTCATATTATAAGTGGAACGTTTTCAGGAGGTACTATGACAGAAGGACGTTTTGATGTTATATATAATAGAAATCCAACAAATCCTTGATAATTAATTTTTTAGAAAATGAATCTCCCGCTTGCGGAAAGAATGCGCCCCCAGTCCTTAGATGATTATGTTGGTCAGCAACAATTAGTCGGTAAAGGAAGTATTTTAAGAAAGATGATCGACGGAGGTCATATTCCTTCTTTCATTTTGTGGGGTCCGCCGGGAGTAGGGAAGACTACATTAGCAAAAATAATATCTAGGCAGTTAAATATACCTTTTCATACATTGAGTGCCGTTAATTCGGGAGTGAAAGATGTTCGAGAAGTTATCGAAACAGTCAAACGCAATCGCTTTTTCGACACTCAACGTCCTATATTATTTATAGATGAAATCCATCGTTTCAGTAAATCTCAACAAGACTCATTATTAGGAGCGGTAGAAGATGGTACAATTACATTAATTGGAGCAACTACCGAGAACCCTTCATTTGAAGTAATCCGTCCTTTGTTATCTCGTTGTCAAGTTTATGTCTTGAAACCGATCAATGATGATGATCTTTTGTCTTTAGCCAATAGAGCAATAACGCAAGACATCGAATTGAAAAAGAAGAAAGTCACTTTGAAGGAAACAACTGCTTTGTTTCGTTTTGCAGGAGGTGATGCTAGAAAATTACTTAATATCCTTGAATTAGTTATTGGAGCAGACGAATCGAACCAAGTAATCATTACGGATAAGATGGTTACTGAGCGTTTGCAAGAAAATCCAATGGCTTATGACAAAGGAGGCGAACTTCATTACGATATTATCTCAGCTTTTATTAAATCCATTCGAGGAAGTGATCCCGATGGTGCTATTTATTGGTTAGGACGTATGGTGGCAGGAGGCGAAGATCCTAAATTCATAGCCAGACGTTTGGTTATTTCTGCTGCTGAAGATATTGGTTTAGCCAATCCGAATGCTTTATTGTTGGCAAATGCCTGCTTTGATGCTTTGACTAAGATCGGTTGGCCGGAAGGAAGAATTATCTTGGCGGAAGCAACCATTTATTTGGCAACCAGCCCTAAAAGTAATTCCGCTTATATGGCTATTGATGCGGCTTTAGCCGAAATAGGACAATCAGGAAACCTTCCTGTTCCGCTTCATCTTAGAAATTCGCCAACCAAGCTAATGAAAGAACTTGACTATGGTAAGGGATATAAGTATTCTCATAGTTATGAAGGCAATTTTTCAGAACAAGAATACATGCCTCCCGAAATAAAAGACAAACGTTTTTGGTTTCCGCAAAATAATCCCCAAGAAAATAAGTTAAAAGAACATCAGGATAGACTTTGGGGAGATAAAAAAGAAGAAGACAAATAATATAAAATATAATTACGTAAATTACTAATCACATGAAACTGAAGAAACTTAAGACAAGGAGAACCTTGGAAGAATTTCTTATTGAAAGACAAAACGAACAACCTTGTTCTACCGGAGAGTTATCAAGACTTTTAAATTCTATTCTGCTTGCAGGTCGTATTGTTGCCCATCGTGTTAGAAAAGCAGGCTTAGTAAACATTACAGGCTCGGTCGGAGAAGTAAATGTTCAAGGCGAAGACCAAAAGAAATTGGATGTTTATGCCAATGAGGTGTTTCGGGAAACATTAATTCACCGCGAAGTGATATGCGGAGTGGCTTCGGAAGAAGATGAAGACTTTATCACGATTGAAGGATTGGACGAAGGTCATAACAATAAGTATGTAGTGGCAATGGATCCGCTTGACGGCTCGTCTAATATTGATGTAAATGTTTCTATTGGTACTATCTTTTCGGTTTATCATCGTATTTCTCCTGCAGGAACACCTGTAACCAAAGAAGACTTTCTTCAACCCGGGGTTAATCAGATTGCTGCCGGATATATATTGTACGGAACTTCCACGATGTTGGTTCTTACTACCGGAAATGGAGTGAATGGTTTTACTTTAAACCCTGTGATTGGAAGTTTTTACCTTTCTCATCCTAATATCAAGATTAAAGAAGACGGATCGATCTATTCAATCAACGAAGGAAACTATGTTCATTTCCCTCAGCCGATTAAAGAGTATATCAAATACTGTCAGGAAGAAAAAGAAAACAGACCTTACTCTTCTCGCTATATAGGTAGTTTGGTATCTGATATTCATCGTAATATGTTGAAAGGTGGTATTTATCTCTATCCTCCTACTGCAAAAGCTAAGAACGGAAAGTTAAGATTATTATATGAATGTAATCCGATGGCATTCATAACCGAACAAGCAGGTGGAGCAGCTTCTCATGGGACAGGACGTATATTGGAATTAAAACCAACAGAACTACATCAGCGCACTCCTTTCTATTGCGGAAGCAAAAATATGGTAAAGAAAGTAGAAGAGTTTATTGCTGAACAAAAATAAGTTTAATAACAAAAAAGGTGTCTCGATGAAGACACCTTTTTTGTTATATGTTACGTGTATATGTGGAATTCGGATTAGAAAAAAATCCCCGATCCGTTTTCAATGACCCATTTGCTATCTTCTTTAATAAGATAAATGTTTTTTTCTTTCTCTTTTCCTTCCGGATCTTTAATTAAGAAAGTTACAGTGGCTTCATCTCCGTCAATTTCTTCTTTTACGAATTCAAATTTAGTTCCCTTTATTTCTTTCAGGGCTTCTTTTCTAAATTCTTCCATTTGTTTCTTTTCCTCTTTTGTCATCTCCTTTAGCTCTGCTTTTGCTTCTGATGCAGTTTGTTTATCCATGTAGCTCATCATTTTGTCAACATCCATGTTTAAAGAAGCTTTAATAAAACTTTCAGCTACGCTTCTTGGAGAATTGCTTGAACAGCTCAATAAAAATGCTGATAC
>DAIPZW010000054.1:0-8423 GCA_036781965.1 Bacteroidales bacterium | reverse complement strand
TCGGAATGACATCCGTTTTCAGTGCCGAGGGAAAAAATCTTCCATGCACTGTTATTGAAGTAGGTCCTTGTGTTGTTACTCAAGTTAAAACCATTGAAAAAGATGGTTACGAAGCTGTTCAGTTAGGATTTGAAGACAAGAAAGAAAAGCATACTTCAAAACCTATGCAAGGACACTTCAAAAAAGCAGGAGTAGCTCCCAAGAGACACTTGGCCGAGTTCAAAGAGCAGGGCGATTATAAGCCCGGTGATGTAATCACTGTTGATTTTTTCGATGGTGAAATTTATGTAGATGTTACAGGTACATCTAAAGGTAAAGGATTCCAAGGGGTTGTAAAACGTCATGGTTTTGCCGGAGTTGGAGAATCAACATTAGGACAAAGTGACCGTCAACGTCACCCGGGTTCTATTGGTGCTTGTTCTTATCCTGCAAAAGTTTTTAAGGGTACTCGCATGGGTGGTCAAATGGGGAATGAACGAGTTACTACTCAAAACTTGGAAGTGATAAAATTAATACCGGAACATAATCTTATCCTTCTTAAAGGATCTGTTCCCGGAGCAAAAGGTTCAATCGTAATAGTTCAAAAGTAATGGAAATCAACGTATATAACATTAACGGAACAGATACCGGTAAAAAGGTAACCCTGAAAGATGGTGTATTTGGAATTGAGCCTAATGATCATGTTATTTACTTGGATGTAAAACAACATTTGGCAAATAAACGCCAAGGTACAGCTAAATCAAAAGAAAGAAGTGAAATAGCCGGTTCAACTCGTAAACTTGGACGTCAAAAAGGCGGCGGTGGAGCTCGTCGTGGTGATATTAAATCTCCTTTGCTAGTTGGAGGAGCTCGCGTATTCGGTCCTAAGCCAAGAAATTATGAGTTCAAATTGAATAAAAAAGAAAAAGCATTAGCTCGTAAATCTGCTTTATCATACAAATTGTGTGAAGAAGCAATTACGGTAGTTGAAGATTTTTCTTTCGGAGCTCCTAAGACAAAAGAATTTTTAGCAATGGCTAAGAATCTTAAACTTGATGGAAAGAAATTATTAGTTGTTCTTCCGAATGACGATAAAAATATTTTCTTATCAGCTCGTAACTTGGAACGTGCAAGCGTAGTTACTATTTCTGAATTGAATACCTACAAAGTGATGAATGCAGGACATTTAGTTCTGTTGGAAAGCTCTGTAGCCGCAATGAATAACTTTTAAGTATAAGGAGGAATAAGACATGGGAATTATAATTAAACCTATCATCACAGAAAAGCAAACTAAGATTTCGGATAAAATGCCGAATCGCGTTGGTTTTAGAGTATCTCCTGATGCTAATAAAAGCGAAATCAAAAAAGCGATTGAAGAACTTTATAGCGTAGATGTAGTGAAAGTAAATACTATGAACTACGACGGAAAAAGAAAAATGCGCTATACTAAATCAGGAATGGTAAAAGGTAAAGAATCTTCTTTCAAAAAAGCAATTATCACTTTGAAAGAAGGTCAAACAATTGATTTCTTTAGTAATATTTAAGTATTAAATAAATAATGGGAATTCGTAAATTAAAGCCCACAACACCGGGGCAAAGACACAAGATTATCGGTACATTTAGTGAAATCACTGCTAATGCACCGGAGAAATCTCTTGTTTTCGGTAAGAAAAAATCCGGAGGTCGTAATGCCGAAGGAAAAATGACTATGCGCCAGCTTGGTGGAGGTCATAAACGTAAATACAGAATTATCGATTTCAAGAGAAGAAAAGATGGTATTCCTGCAATAGTGAAAACAATAGAGTATGATCCTAATCGTTCAGCTCGTATTGCATTGTTGTTTTATGCCGATGGAGAAAAAACTTATATTATTGCTCCAAACGGCTTGGAAGTAGGTCAAACAGTGATGTCAGGGAAAGATGCTGCTCCTGAAGTAGGAAATGCACTTCCTTTAGCTAATATTCCATTAGGAACAGTGATTCACAATGTTGAATTACGTCCTGGACAAGGAGCTAAAATGGTTCGTTCTGCTGGAGCATTTGCTCAATTGGTTTCTCGTGAAAGTGATTATGTAATCATTAAAATGCCTTCGGGAGAAACACGTAAAATACTTTCAGCATGTAAAGCAACTGTAGGTGGTGTTGGTAATTCAGATCATGCACTTGAAAGATCAGGTAAAGCCGGTAGAACTCGTTGGTTAGGACGTCGTCCTCGTGTTCGTGGAGTTGTAATGAATCCTGTTGATCACCCGATGGGTGGTGGAGAAGGTCGTTCTTCAGGAGGACATCCGAGATCTCGCAAAGGATTGTATGCTAAGGGACTCAAAACAAGAGCTCCTAAAAAACATTCTTCTAAATATATTATTGAAAGAAGAAAGAAATAATCTGATTAATTAGAGTAAATTATGAGTCGTTCATTAAAAAAAGGTCCTTATATCAACATTAAGTTAGAAAAGAAAATTCTAGCTATGAATGAAAGCGGCAAGAAAACTGTCGTTAAAACATGGGCAAGAGCTTCAATGATTTCGCCTGATTTTGTTGGGCATACAGTTGCAGTTCACAATGGAAATAAATTTATTCCTGTATATGTTACTGAAAATATGGTGGGACATAAATTAGGAGAATTTTCTCCTACTCGTCAGTTCCGTGGTCATGCCGGTAACAAGAAAAAATAAACAGGATATTCGAGCAAACTGAAATAAAAAAGAACAAATATGGGTGCTAGAAAAAGAATATCAGCAGAACAAAGAAAAGAAGAACGGAAAAATGTATATTTCGCAAAATTGCGAAACGTACCGACTTCTCCTCGTAAGATGCGCTTAGTAGCGGATATGATACGTGGAATGGAAGTTTTTCGTGCCTTAGGTGTTTTGAAGTTTTCAAATAAAGAAGCTGCTGCTAGAGTTGAAAAACTACTTCGTTCAGCTATTGCCAATTGGGAAGAGAAGAATGAAAGAAAAGCAGAACATGGAGAATTATATGTAACAACAATAAACGTGGATTCAGCTTCAATGTTGAAACGCTTACGTCCGGCTCCTCAAGGTAGAGGATATCGTATTCGTAAACGTTCCAATCACGTAACATTGTTTGTAGATACAAAAACCGAAATACAAAATTAATTGCTAAATGGGACAAAAAACTAATCCGATAAGTAATCGTTTGGGTATCGTTCGCGGATGGGATTCAAACTGGTATGGAGGAAATAACTATGGTGATACTTTGTATGAAGATAGCAAGATTCGTAAGTATCTAAATGCACGTCTCGCTAAAGCAAGTGTATCTCGCATTGTTATTGAACGTACATTGAAATTGGTTACTATTACTGTTTGTACTGCTCGTCCGGGTATTATCATCGGTAAAGGGGGTCAAGAAGTTGACAAACTAAAAGAAGAATTGAAGAAAATTACCGATAAGGAAATTCAAATCAATATCTATGAAGTAAAACGTCCGGAATTAGATGCTATGATTGTTGCTAATACAATTGCTCGCCAATTGGAAGGTAAGATGGCTTATCGTCGTGCAATCAAAACTGCAATTGCTTCTACCATGAGAATGGGAGCAGAAGGAATTAAAGTTCAAATTTCAGGTCGTTTGAATGGTGCCGAAATGGCTCGCTCGGAAATGTATAAAGAAGGACGTACTCCTTTGCATACATTGCGTGCAGATATCGACTATGCTTTAGCAGAAGCATTGACTAAAGTGGGACTTCTTGGAGTGAAAGTTTGGATTTGCCGTGGTGAAATCTATGGTAAAAAAGATCTTTCCGTATCATTCACGTCTGAAAAATCAGGAAGACCAAGTGGAGGTCGAAATGATAGAGGCGGCGAAAGAAGAGATAGAAGAAGAACTCCAAGAGGAGAAAAGAAGTAAATTTAATAAATGAAGAGTTATAAGAAGGGAGACAAAGTTTCTAGCTTGATAACTCACAATTCATAAAGAAATGTTACAACCGAAAAAAACAAAATTCAGAAGATCTCAGAAAGGTCGGATGAAAGGAAATGCTCAAAGAGGAAACCAGTTGGCATTCGGTTCTTTTGGTATTAAGACGTTACAATCAAAATGGATTACCGGTCGTCAAATCGAGGCAGCTCGTATCGCGGTAACCCGTTATATGCAACGTCAGGGACAAGTTTGGGTGCGTATTTTCCCAGATAAGCCAATTACTAAAAAACCAGCAGAAGTGCGTATGGGTAAAGGTAAGGGAGCTCCAGAAGGTTTCGTAGCTCCGGTTACTCCAGGTAGAATTCTTTTTGAGATAGAAGGTGTTCCGTTTGATGTAGCAAAAGAAGCATTAAGACTTGCTGCTCAAAAATTGCCGGTAACAACTAAGTTCGTAGTTAGACGTGATTATGATATGAACAATCAAAACTTGTAATCGTCATGAAAATAGCAGAAATAAGAGATTTATCTACCCCCGACTTGAAAGAAAGATTAGAAGCTGATATGAAAAAATATCAACAAACAAAAATCAATCATAGTATTTCACCGTTGGATAGTCCTGCTGAGATTACTAAATCACGCAGAGAAATCGCGCGTATGAAAACAGAATTACGCCGAAGAAAACTTAATAAATAATCAGCAACAATATGGAAACTAGAAATTTAAGAAAAGAAAGAATTGGTGTTGTTTCCAGTAATAAGATGGATAAGTCTATCACTGTTGCTGTGAAATGGAAAGAAAAACACCCTATGTACGGTAAGTTCGTAAATAAAACGAAAAAATTCCATGCTCATGATGAAAAAAATGAGTGTAATATAGGTGATACCGTAAGAATAATGGAAACCCGTCCTCTTAGTAAAACAAAGAGATGGAGATTAGTGGAAATCGTTGAAAAGGCTAAATAATTATGATACAACAAGAATCAAGACTTAGGGTAGCTGACAACTCCGGAGCAAAGGAAGTCCTTTGTATTCGAGTATTAGGCGGAACAAGAAGACGATATGCTTCTGTTGGGGATATAATTGTAGTAGCCGTAAAGGACGTTATCCCTTCAAGTGATGTTAAAAAAGGTGCTGTGTCTAGAGCTATTATAGTTCGAACAAAAAAGGAAATACGTAGAGCGGATGGTTCTTATATCCGTTTTGACGACAATGCTTGTGTATTATTGAACGCTTCGGACGAAATTAGAGGAAGTCGTATTTTTGGACCTGTAGCTCGCGAACTTCGTGCCGTTAATATGAAGATCGTTTCTTTAGCACCGGAAGTATTATAACTTAATATCAGCAAGAAATGAGCAAATTACATATTAAAAAGGGTGATATGGTCTATGTTAATGCCGGTGAAGACAAAGGTAAAACCGGTCGCGTACTTAAAGTGCTTGTTGAAAAAGAACGAGCTTTAGTAGAAGGTGTTAATATGGTATCAAAGAGTGCTAAACCAAGCGCTAAAAATCCTCAAGGCGGGATTACAAAAATGGAAGCTCCTATTCATATTTCGAATCTAAATGTATTGGATCCTAAAATAGGAAAACCAACACGTATTGGTCGCCAGAAAAATGCAAAAGGAGTATTAGTTCGTATTTCTAAAAAGTCAGGAGAGGAGATTAAATAATGAATACAGCAAATCTAAAAAAAGAATATCAGGAAAAAATCGTTCCTGCACTAATGAAAGAATTTAATTATTCCTCGGTTATGCAAGTTCCTGTCTTGAAGAAAATTGTAGTTAATCAAGGTTTGGGTGCTGCAGTAGCAGATAAGAAATTGATTGATGTTGCTATTCAAGAGCTTACAGCTATAACAGGACAAAAAGCAGTTGCGACCATTTCAAAGAAAGATATTTCAAACTTTAAGTTACGTAAAAAAATGCCAATCGGAGTGATGGTTACTTTACGTCGCGAACAAATGTATGAATTTCTTGAAAGATTGGTTCGTATTGCTTTACCCCGTATCCGAGACTTCAAAGGTATTGAAAGTAAGTTAGATGGAAGAGGTAATTATACCTTAGGAATTGAAGAGCAAATTATTTTTCCTGAAATAAATATTGATAATATTACTAAAATATTGGGAATGAATATTACCTTTGTAACCTCTGCAAAAACAGATGAAGAAGGTTATGCTTTATTGAGAGAGTTCGGCTTACCTTTTAAAAACGCAAAAAAAGATTAAACGATATGGCTAAAGAATCAATGAAAGCTCGTGAGGTAAAGCGTGCAAAAATGGTTGCCACTTATGCTGCTAAAAGAGCTCAGCTTAAAAAAGAAGGTTACTATGAAGCATTACAGGCTATACCTAAAAATGCTTCTCCTGTTCGTTTACACAATCGTTGTAAAATAACAGGTCGTCCGAAAGGATATATTCGCCAGTTTGGAATATCTCGTATTCAATTTAGAGAAATGGCTTCTTCAGGATTGATTCCGGGTGTAACAAAAGCAAGCTGGTAATAAATAATAGAGTGTTAAATATTGTCTCCAAATGGAGATCAATTTAATTTTAATTAAACAATGACAGATCCTATTGCAGATTATCTGACTAGATTGAGGAATGCTATTTCTGCTAAACATAGAGTAGTTGAAGTTCCTGCATCTAATTTGAAAAAGGAAATTACAAAAATCCTTTTCGAAAAGGGCTACATTCTTAACTATAAGTTTGTAGAGGAGGGTCCTCAAGGAGCAATTAAGATTGCCCTGAAGTATGACCCTGTAAATAAAGTAAACGCAATTAAAAACCTAAAAAGAGTGTCAACTCCGGGTTTGCGTAAGTATGTAGGCTATAAAGATATGCCTCGTGTGTTGAATGGGTTAGGAATTGCCGTGCTTTCTACCTCTAAAGGAGTTATGACAGACAAAGAAGCTCGTGATCTTAAGATCGGGGGTGAAGTTTTATGTTATATTTATTAATTGAAGGAGGAATATAAGTATGTCAAGAATAGGAAAATTACCCATAACAATACCAACAGGAGTTACTGTAACAAACAATGATAACGTGATTACAGTAAAAGGTACTAAAGGTGAATTGACACAAAGTGTTAATCCTGCGATTAAAATTGAAATCAATGGTAATGAAATAACTGTTTCTAGACCGGATGACGAACGTCAAAATCGGGCTTTTCATGGTTTATACAGGTCTTTGATAAATAATATGGTTATTGGTGTATCTCAAGGATATAAAAAAGAACTTGAATTAGTTGGCGTGGGTTATCGTGCCTCTAATCAAGGAAATTTATTAGAATTTGCATTGGGATATACTCACAGTATATTTTTACAATTACCTCCAGAGATTAAAGTAGAAACTAAGAGTGAGCGTAATAAAAACCCTCTTATTATATTAGAATCCGCAGATAAACAACTGATAGGGCAAGTATGTGCAAAGATTCGTTCTTTCCGTAAGGTTGAACCTTACAAAGGAAAAGGAGTTCGCTTTGTAGGTGAAGTTGTACGCAGAAAATCAGGAAAATCTGCAGCTAAATAATCTCTAAATGAAATTATCATGACAACAAAGGAATTAAGAAGAATTAAAATAAAACAACGCGTCCGTAAACATATCTCTGGAACAACAGAGCGTCCGCGTTTGACTGTGTTTAGAAGTAACAGGCAAATTTATGCTCAAGTAATAGATGACTTGACAGGAAAGACATTGGCTGCTGCTTCTTCTCTTTCTCTAACTGAAAAAGCCTCCAAAAAAGAGATTGCCTCTAAAGTAGGAGAGATAATTGCTCAAAAATCAAAAGAAGCGGGCGTTGAAACTGTTGTATTTGATCGTAATGGTTATTTATACCATGGTAGAGTGAAAGAATTGGCAGATGCTGCTCGTAAAGGAGGACTTAAATTTTAAGAAAAATGGCAGTATATAATAAAGTAAAGTCAACAAATGACTTAGAATTAAAAGACAGATTAGTTGCGATTAACCGCGTAACAAAAGTTACCAAAGGAGGACGTACATTTAGTTTTGCTGCTATTGTAGTAGTAGGGAATGAAAATGGAATCGTAGGGTGGGGACTAGGAAAAGCAGGTGAAGTAACTGCAGCAATCGCTAAAGGAGTTGAATCTGCTAAAAAGAACTTAGTAAAAGTTCCTGTATATAAAGGTACTATTCCTCATGAACAACTTGCTAAATTTGGTGGTGCGAATGTATTCATCAAACCTGCATCTCATGGTACAGGAGTAAAAGCTGGAGGTGCTATGCGTGCCGTTTTAGAAAGTGTTGGAATTACAGACGTTTTGGCTAAATCAAAAGGATCATCAAATCCTCATAACTTAGTAAAAGCTACTATTGCTGCTCTATGTGAATTGAGAGATCCTGCTATGATTGCTCAAAACAGAGGTATATCTGTAGAAAAAGTATTTAAAGGATAACTTAGGAGGAAAGAATTATGGCAACTATAAAAGTAAAACAAGTAAAAAGTCGTATTGGGAGTTCTATAGATCAAAAAAGAACTTTAGATGCTTTAGGTTTAAGAAAACTAAACAAAGTGGTTGAACTAGAAGAAACTCCTGCTATTTTTGGGATG
>DAIPZW010000053.1:0-8424 GCA_036781965.1 Bacteroidales bacterium | reverse complement strand
TATTTCACTGTTTACTGATAACTGATGACTGATAATTGTTTTTTTCCTATCTTTGCGGCGAAATTAATTTATTCATTATATATAAAATAAAAAACTGAACAGACATGGCAATTATCAAACCATTCAAAGGCGTACGTCCGCCAAAACAATACGTAGAGAAAGTCGCTTCTCGTCCTTATGATGTATTAAGCTCGGAAGAAGCAAGAAAAGAAGCAGAAGGCAATGAAATGTCTTTGTATCATATCATTAAACCGGAAATTAACTTTGCTCCGGGTAAAGATGAGCACGATGCAGATATTTATGAAAAAGCAGTAGAAAACTTCAATAAATTTCAAGAAAAAGGCTGGTTAGTTCAAGATCCAAAAGAAGCATATTATGTATATGCTCAAACTATGGATGGACGCACTCAGTATGGATTAGTGGTAGGTTCTTATGTAGGCGACTACATGGACGGTTCAATTAAAAAACATGAGCTTACTCGTAAAGATAAAGAAGAAGACCGCATGAAACACGTGCGTATCAACGATGCAAACGTTGAGCCTGTTTTCTTTGCTTATCCTGAAAATAAAGAATTGGACGTAATTGTTCAAGAAGTGGTTAAAGGAACTCCTGAATATGATTTTACTTCAGAAGATAATATCGGTCACCACTTTTGGGTAATCAATGATGAAGCTAAAATCAAACGTATCACTGAACTATTCGCAGAAATGCCAGCACTTTATATTGCTGACGGACATCACCGTTCTGCTGCTGCTGCTTTAGTAGGTGCAGAAAAAGCAAAACAAAATCCTAATCATAAAGGCGACGAAGAATACAACTATTTCATGGCTGTATGTTTCCCTGAAGACCAATTGAAGATTATGGATTATAACCGTGTAGTAAAAGACTTGAACGGTCTTACTAACGAACAATTCTTAGCAGAATTGGAAAAAGATTTCGTAGTAGAAGACAAAGGAACTGAAATCTATACTCCGGATCATTTACATAATTTCTCTCTTTACTTAAACAATGGACATTGGTATTCATTGCAAGCAAAAGAAGGAACTTATGACGATAGCGATCCTATCGGAGTGTTGGACGTAACCATTTCTTCTAACCTTATCCTGGATAAAATCTTAGGTATGAAAGACCTTCGTACAGACAAACGTATCGACTTCGTTGGAGGTTTAAGAGGATTAGGCGAACTAAAACGCAGAGTAGATAGCGGAGAGATGGTAGCTGCACTTGCTCTATATGCTGTTTCCATGAAACAATTAATTGATATTGCCGATACAGGAAACATCATGCCTCCTAAAACTACTTGGTTCGAACCTAAACTTCGTTCCGGATTAGTAATCCATAAATTATCTTAAATAGATTTTTTGAAATAAACATTTCCGTCTAATACCTTGTTTCTCATACAAACACAATTTATTAATAAATCAAGAAAGTATGAAAACAAGGTATTATGTAGGCGGACTAGCCTTAGGTGCACTTATTGGTGTAGGGATTGGCTATTGGATTGCAACAGATCCTGTCAAAAGAAGAAAAATCAATCGTTTTGTTCGGAATGCCGAAGACAAGATTGAAGACGTAAAAGACAACTTAGTAGATAAGTTTGAAAACATCAAAGACAACCTGACTCAAACCGTTAGTAAGGTGCGTCATCAAGCAGAAGATGTTTATGAAACAGTCGAAGAGAAAGTTGAACGTAAACTGCAAGAAGAGCTGGACGAATTAGAACAACTCGAAGCTATTGCCGAAGCTGCATGCAGAGCAGACACTAAAAAGCATAAAGCTTAAAAAAAAAACCTTTGGATTTGGAGTTTTCGGGAGATATGTTTACCTTCGCAACCGATTTTGGTGTAACAGCCAACTATTATAAGATGTCTCCGTAGCTCAGTTGGTAGAGCAAATGACTCTTAATCATTGGGTCCAGGGTTCGAGTCCCTGCGGGGACACTAAGTTTATAAAGAATAAAGCCACTTACAGCAATGTGAGTGGTTTTATTATTGTCTGAAACTTTCATATTTTATGAATTTTCAACTAATTACGGCGGAATGAAATATCAAGCGCATGAGCTTGAACTATCGGAAGAATCAAAAAAAGAAACTTGAAAAAACAATAAACTAAAGACATATTAGTCTATAAAACAATTAACTCGGCAAACCAACATTAGGTTTGACGTTTTCTTCTCCATTTAAGTCAATTCAAGTTTATTTTTGCACAATTTCTTCATGCAATAAATTTGGGACGGGCGGAATTATGTGAATAATCTCGTTCGTGTTTTTAAATAAACTATCTTTGTAGCCTAAAACAAACGAAGATGCATCCTTTGAATAACTTTAAGTATTGCCCCGAGTGCGGTTCTCCGCGCTTTGTAGAGAATAATTTCAAGTCGAAAAAGTGCGAACAGTGTCACTTTGTCTATTATTTCAATTCGGCTGCCGCAACTGCTGCTTTCATAACTGACGAGTTCGGCAGACTGTTAGTAGCCCGCCGTGCTCATGAACCTGCTAAAGGAACGCTCGACTTGCCCGGAGGTTTCATTGATCTCCGGGAAGCAGCCGAAGAAGCTATCGTTCGTGAAGTTAAGGAAGAAACAAACCTGATAGTTAAACCTAAATACTTATTTTCACTGCCTAATCTATATCTCTATTCAGGTATGGAGATTCATACGCTTGATATGTTCTTTCACTGTGTTTGTGCCGATTTCTCAAACCTACAAGCAGCGGATGATGTAGAAGAATTATTATTTCTGGATAAATCTAAGTTAAACCCGGAGCTATTCGGCTTAGAATCGATAAGAAAAGCGGTTCAAATGTATTCAATATTTAATATTTAAGATTCAAGATTACGATAACTGATTAGTGCAACCGTTCTGCACAAAGTGAGTAATACCGCCGCACAAAGACTGCGACCGTTCTGCAGGAATCCTGCAATACCGCCGCACAAAGTGTGCAACCCTGTTGCAGTGTGTGTTAATTGTTTAATGTGGAATGTTTAATTAGTGAACAGTCATCAGTAAACAGTTATCAAGTAATCTTAAATCTTGAATGAAAGAAAATAGTAAATCCTTTCATTCTCAACTATTTCAACTCCTCTTTCAAATAAGGCGCAGTATGTCCTTTTCCTGACTTGGCAAGTTGTTCGGGGGTTCCTGAGAAAAGAATTTCTCCTCCGCCTTTACCTCCTTCCGGTCCCATATCAACAATATAGTCGGCGCACTTGATAACATCCAGGTTATGTTCGATAACAATCAGTGTATTCCCTTTATCTACTAAGCGATTAAGTACGTCCAAGAGTATGTTGATGTCTTCAAAGTGCAGTCCGGTAGTCGGTTCGTCAAGAATATATAAAGTCTTTCCTGTATCTTTCTTGGCTAATTCCGTTGCTAGCTTCACGCGTTGGCTTTCTCCTCCCGACAGAGTGGTTGAAGATTGCCCGAGCTTGATATAACCTAAGCCGACTTCTTGCAATACTTTTACCTTATTATAAATATGAGGAACGTTTTCAAAGAACTCTGCTGCTTGATTGATAGTCATATCCAATACGTCGGCAATGCTTTTGCCTTTGTAGCGCACCTCTAATGTTTCGCGGTTGTAGCGTTTGCCTTGACAGCTTTCGCAAGGAACCATCACGTCCGGCAGGAAATTCATCTCGATAGATTTATAACCATTGCCGCCGCAAGTTTCGCATCTTCCGCCTTTCACGTTAAAAGAAAACCTTCCCGGCTTATAGGCTCTTATCTTAGCTTCTGGCAGACCGACAAAAAGGGTTCTTATGTCCGAAAAGACCCCTGTATAAGTTGCCGGATTAGAACGAGGAGTCCGACCAATTGGCGATTGATCCACATTGACTATCTTATCTATATGTTCCAATCCTTTAACCGATTTGTAGGGTAGGGGATCTTTCAGTGAACGATAGAGTTTCTGACTGATCAAAGGCTGAAGTGTTTCGTTGATTAAGGTAGATTTACCGCTTCCGGATACGCCTGTAACGCAAACAAATACACCTAAAGGGATGGTTAAATCGACATTCTTCAGGTTGTTGCCCGATGCTCCTTTCAAAACAATCGAATCTCCGTTTCCTTTTCTTCGTTCTTTGGGTATTTCTATCTGCAATTCATTTCTTAAGTATTGAGCAGTCAAGGTATTTGACTTCATCATCTCGTCCGGAGTGCCAGCGAATACGACTTCTCCCCCTTTGCGCCCTGCGCGAGGACCCATATCTATGACATAATCTGCGCTTAACATCATCTCTTTGTCATGTTCAACGACAATTACAGAGTTTCCCGTATCGCGAAGACCTTTCAAAGAGTTGATAAGTCGAGTATTGTCTCTCTGATGCAAACCGATACTGGGTTCGTCCAAGATGTATAATACATTTACTAACTGGGATCCGATTTGAGTAGCTAAGCGAATGCGTTGACTTTCTCCGCCCGACAAAGAAACAGAACCGCGACTTAAAGAAAGATAATCAAGTCCTACGTCTAATAAGAATTGCAAACGGGAACGAATCTCTTTTAATATTTCCGTGGCAATAGTTTGTTGTTGTTTATTCAATCTTGTCTCCAATCCTTCCAACCAAGCTGCCAATTCTTTTATATCCATATCGGCAAGTTCGGAAATGTTCTTGCCATCTATATAATAATGTAGAGCCTCTTTATTTAATCGTTGTCCCTTACATTCGGGACAAGCGACCGTACTGATAAACTGATCGACCCATTTCTGCGAACTTGCCGAACCGTCTGCTTCTTGCTGTATAGCAATGTATTTATTCACTCCCTCGAACGTGAGAAAGTAGTTCGAGTTCCCTAAAGATTCGTTTTTGATTTGCAAACGTTCTTCCGTTCCGTTCATAATATCATTGATAGCTTCTTCAGGAACGTCTTTTAGTGGTGTTTTCAACGTAACTCCATGTTTTTCAAGTATAGCTTCTATCTGCCAAAAGAGAAGTGCATTGCGATATTTACCTAAAGGAACAATCCCTCCTTGATGAATACTTAAATTAGAATCAGGAATTATCTTGCTGAAATCTATTTGATTAACGGTTCCTATACCCTTGCAATTCGGACAAGCACCGTGTGGAGAGTTGAAGGAAAACGTATGAGGAGCCGGTTCATTGTAAGATAAACCGGTGGCAGGACACATCAACCTCCGGCTATAATGCCTAAGTTCGTTCGAATCCTTTTCCAATATCATAATAAGTCCGTCCCCTTGTCGCATGGCCAAGCTTAAACTCTTCTTTATGCGCTCAAAGTATTTATTCTCAATACGGAGTTTATCAATAACAATCTCGACCGAGTGTATTTTATACCTGTCTAACTTCATGTTAGGCAGGATATTCAATAATACTCCATCTACTCGAATGGTTTCAAAACCTTTCTTTCTTAGTTGTTCAAACAATTCTCTGTAATGTCCCTTACGAGCTCTTACCACAGGCGCAAGCAGATAAACATTCTTGTCCTGATAATGCTCCATGATCAAGTCGAGAACTTGGTCTTCAGTATATTTAACCATTTTATCTCCGGTAAGATAAGAGTGAGCTTCTCCTGCTCTGGCATATAAAAGACGAAGGAAATCATAGATCTCGGTAGTAGTTCCTACCGTAGAGCGCGGACTTCGGTTGGTAGTCTTCTGTTCAATCGATATAACCGGACTAAGTCCTGTTATTTGATCTACATCCGGACGTTCTAAATTTCCAAGAAAGGAACGTGCATAAGCCGAAAAGGTTTCTATGTATCGACGTTGTCCTTCGGCAAAGATAGTATCAAATGCCAAAGAAGATTTTCCACTGCCACTCAGTCCGGTAATCACCGAAAACTGATTGCGTGGTATTTTAATATTAATATTTTTAAGATTGTGTACTCGGGCACCTTGTACATCTACCCAAGCTTCATTTTCGATTTGTTCTTTCATTTATAAATCTCTCCAAATGTTTTCTTTTTATTCACGTAATAGTTCCATAGTAAACTGCTTTGAAGCATTCCCAAAGGATGTTCTACAGTTGTTTTTGTTAAGTTTTCTTGTCTTATTGGTTCATATTCCTTTTTCATTTGCTTAAAATCCTTTCGTGCTTTCCGGATTATTTGAGCATTCTTGGTTTCTCCCTTTAATAGGAAATGAAAGGCTGCTAAATAGTCTAAAAAGAAACGTTTCCTCAAGGTTTTCCGAAGTTCTTTTTCCGGAAGATTCTTATATAACATTAAAAGATTGTTTCTAAAATTGAGATAAGTCTTTTGCGGACTGCTTTGATCCAAGGTAGCTCCTCCCACATGAGAAACCACCGAATCGGGATAACAGACCAATTCTCCTCCACGAGCATTCAATCGCCAACAAAGATCAATCTCTTCCTGATGGGCAAAGAACTCTTTGTCAAATCCGCCTGTTTCTTGAAAATCTTTCGACCGAATGAAGAAACAAGCTCCACTAACCCAAAAGACAGGAATCGTTTTGTTATATTGTTTATTATCCTTTTCTATCGTATCAAAAATCCTGCCACGACAAAAGGGATAACCGTATTTATCAATAAAACCTCCCGATGCTCCGGCATATTCAAAATAATCTTTATCCTTATAAGATAGTATTTTAGGTTGAAGGGCAACTGCTTCCGGATGTTGGTCTAAATAATTAATTGCTTGGGCAAACCAACCTTCAGTTACTTCAACGTCTGAATTAAGTAGGACAAAATAGTCATATTCCAGTCCTTTTAATGCTTGATTATAGCCTTCTGCAAAACCATAATTCTTATCCAAAAGTATTAATTTAACCGAAGGGTAATGTTCTTGAAGAAAATCGATGGAATCGTCAGACGAATCATTATCTGCAACAAAAATATCGGCATCCGTTTCAGGCGTATATTTTAATAGAGCAGGCAAAAACTGTTCTAAAAGCTTTTGTCCGTTCCAATTAAGTATCACAATCGCCGTTTTCTTCATCATCAATAGTTAAATAGTTAATGCTGTCAGATCTTTATTAAATCCTTTGAGCCTAAGTTCTATCGGAAGATTGATCCATTCCGTATGATAAGGAGCTTCCACCTTGATATAATTATCGGTGAAACCGTGCATTTTTGTACCTCTCTTAGTATGTTCAAACAATACCTTACGTGTTGTTCCGATTTGACTTTCATAAAATGCTTTAGTCTTAGCATCGGAAAGCTCCAACAAGCGTTTACTTCTTTCTTGCTTTTCTTGTGGCGAAACAATCGGAGTAATTGCCAAAGCTCTCGTACCCGGTCGCTCGGAATAAGAGAAAACATGCAATTGTGAGATAGGAAGTGATTCGATAAACCGATAAGCATCTTCAAAATATTCGGGCAATTCGCCTCTTACGCCTACAATCACATCCACACCTATAAAAGCATGAGGCATGACTTCCTTTACTTTCTTTATCTTATTGGCAAATAGTTCGGTATCATACTTTCTTCTCATCAATTGAAGCACATCGTCCGAACCGGACTGTAAAGGAATGTGAAAGTGAGGAGCAAAACGATTAGACTCGGCTACATATTCAATAATTTCATCAGTCAAAAGATTAGGCTCAATGGAAGAAATCCGAAAACGTTCGATACTCTCCACTTGATCTAAGGCTTTTACCAGATCATAAAAGGTTTCTCCGGTTGATCGACCAAAATCTCCGATGTTTACTCCGGTCAATACGATTTCTTTTCCTCCTTTTCCGCCCGCTTCATCAGCTAAAGCAACTAATTCCTCTATTTTCCCGTTCCGACTTCTCCCTCTTGCAAAAGGAATCGTACAATAAGAACAATAATAATCACAACCATCTTGCACTTTTAAGAAGTGCCTTGTCCGATCATCGCAGGAACAAGAAGGTATAAAAGTATGAATATCCTTTGTCTTAGTAATAACAATTTGAGTGTCTTGTCTTTCGGAAAGAAACTGATTGATATATTCGCTGATACGATCCTTTTGATTAGCGCCCAGAACCAAATCTACTCCCTCGATATTGCTCACTTCCTCCGGTTTAAGCTGCGCATAGCAACCTGTAACTACCATATAAGCATTGGGATGCTGTTTTTTGATACGCCGAATGGCTTGTCGGCACTTTTTGTCAGCCAATTCCGTAACCGAACAGGTATTAACGATACAAATATCCGCTGTCTCTCCCGCTTGAACCTTACGAACTCCCTGTGCCGCAAGTTCTTTTCCGATAGTAGAGGTTTCTGCGAAGTTCAATTTGCAACCTAAAGTATAGTAAGCCGCTTTTTTATTTTCAAATAATGAAGTGTCAATCATAATTAATCTGCAAAGATAGTGAAAAATCAGTTATCAGTTATCAGTTATCAGAGAACAGTTATCATATCTTAATTGAGAGATGAAACACTAAACGTTTCTTTTATTAACCTAAAACCATCTGTATTTCAATATATTAAGCATCTTCTAAAAAATAAAGGTTATTTTAAAATTTATTCCCTTTATTT
>DAIPZW010000052.1:0-8529 GCA_036781965.1 Bacteroidales bacterium | reverse complement strand
CCTATATAATATAAACTAATTATGCTCATTTACTTATTAAAGTATTATATTTGAATTCCAACAGGATCGGTAGGTACAAAACAGGAAAAATCCGACTTCCCAAAAAGGGAAAACGGACTAGCATAAATACGCAAACAGAAGCGCTTTCGTCATACCTCTTTTGCTTATTAAATAAATTCTTTGTAATATACGCGCAAGTGCGAGCGCAATATTTAAGGCGGTTAAAAGTGCCTGCTTCTCTCTCTAGGAAATTAAGCGAGTTATGCAAATATTTTAACAAAAAATATTTGATTTTGCTCAGATCTGAGATATTAAAATTGAATGAATAGAAAAATATATTTTCAGATGAACTCCTCATTAAACGTGTCTATGTGTATGAATTTTCAGCCTGCAAATATAAGTATTATTTTTTTATTGACAAAAAAGAAAAGAAAAATGCTGAATTTTAATTAAAATGGTTAAAATATACTGCTTTCTTTTTGATAGCTATAACGCGTTTTTTGAAACAAAAAGATAAAGTCTATCTAGGTGCTCGAGTATAAAGAAAAGCAGCGATGATAGCATAGACTACATTGGGAATCCAGACAGCAATGCTAGCGCTTACTGCACCGGAAATGGCAAAAGAGGAAGATATTTGCATAAATAAGATGTAGGAAAAGCTCAGAAGCAGACCGATACCGATATAAAGCCCCATGCCGCCCTTTGTCTTTCGGGAACTGAGCGAAGCCCCGATAATAGTAAGGATAAACGCCGCAAAAGCCATCGAGAAACGTTTGTGATATTCTATTTCAAAAGTTTGAATGTTACCTATCCCTCGTTGTTTTTGACGGTCAATATATCTTTTTAATTCCGGAGTAGTCATTTGTTCACAATCATTGACCGAAATCATAAAATCTGCAGGGACAATTTTTATGATGGTGTCCAACAATAGCCCGCGAGTGATAGTTTCTTTCATTCCATCAAAATCACGTATCGTATAATCTCGCACTTTCCAATGGTATTCCGTGTCCCAAAAGATACGTGTTGCCGTAAGTCGGGAACGAAGTTCTTTTCCTTCAAAATGATCTAGAGAGAAATTGTAGCCGGTTTTTTCTCTACTCTCGTAATTATCAAAATAGGCAAAGATATTGGGTTCAACTTCCAATTGTATATTATTGGCATAATCCACTTTTTTATTTCTTACGTAGGTATTCTGAAATTCAATCCGCGTGACATTGGCGGGAGGTATGATAAAAGAATTAAGAAGAAAGGTGGTTATAGCAATCAAAGCGGCACAAAACATATAAGGTCTCATCAATCGACCAAAACTAATACCACCGGCTAACATCGCGATAATTTCTGTGTTAGCAGCTAACTTTGAAGTAAATAGTATAACAGAAATGAAAACAAAAAGCGGACTGAACAGATTAATGAAATAAGGGATAAAATTCAGATAATAATCAAAAACGATAGCACTCGTAGGAGCTGCATTTTTTATAAAGTTATCTACTTTTTGGTTAAAGTCAAACATGACGGAAATGGCAATAATCAACAGTATAGCAAATACATAAGTTCCCAAAAACTTTTTGGTTATATACATGTCTATTTTCTTAATGCCTTTCATTTATTGCAAATTTTGTTAGATTCGTTCTTGTATTTGTCCGATGATGCTTCTTTTCCAATTCGTAAAGTCTCCGGCAAGAATATGAGTACGAGCTTCTTTGACTAATTTGAGATAAAATACCAAATTGTGTATCGAAGCAATCTGCAAAGCTAGTATCTCGCTGACTTTGAACAGATGATGGAGATAAGCCTTAGTATGAATCGTATCTACAAAGGATGCACCATCGTCTTCGATCGGAGAAAAATCGGCTTCCCACTTTTTGTTTTTTATATTTATAATGCCGTTTCTTGTAAACAGCTGACCATTTCTTCCGTTTCTCGTAGGCATGATACAATCAAACATATCTACCCCTCGTTCTATGGCTTCCAATAAATTAGCCGGCGTTCCTACTCCCATCAAATAACGGGGTTTATCTTGAGGTAGTATTTCATTGACTACTTCTATCATTTCATACATTTTTTCTGTCGGTTCGCCTACGGCTAATCCTCCGATAGCATTTCCGTCAGCTCCCTTTGATGCAACGTTTTCTGCTGCTCTTTTTCGCAAATCCGTATAAACGCAACCTTGAACGATAGGAAATAAAGTTTGACGATAGCCGTATTTTCCTTCAGTCTCATTAAAACGTTTGATACATCGGTCTAACCAGCGTTCAGTCAGGGCTAAAGATTTTTTTGCGTAGTCATAGTCGGCATCGCCGGGCGTACATTCATCAAAAGCCATGATAATGTCTGCGCCAATACTACGTTGTATATCCATAACTCCTTCGGGAGTAAATAAATGTTTAGAACCGTCGATATGAGAACGGAATTCGGCGCCTTCTTCCCTTAGCTTTCTATTGTCGGATAAGGAAAAAACTTGAAAACCTCCGCTGTCGGTCAAAATAGGTTTATCCCAACCATTGAATTTATGCAGTCCTCCTGCCTTTTCCAATACTTCAATGCCGGGGCGAAGGTAGAGATGATAGGTGTTGCCTAGTATAATTTCGGCTTTGATATCCTCTTTCAACTCATGAAAGTGAACCGCCTTTACGCTTCCCTGCGTTCCTACCGGCATAAAGATAGGAGTTTCTATCTCGCCATGATCGGTTGTGATTATTCCCGCGCGCGCTTTTGAATGTTTATCTGTGTTTTGTAATTGGAAGTCCATCTGAAAATTTCGTACAAAGGTAATAAAAAAAAACCAACCGACAACTCACTTGCCAGTTGGGACTTAACCAAAACCTTAAACTATTATGTACTACGCTTATTCAGCCGAGATAACTTCGAAACGTGCTAACGGAGCCATACGAGCTCTATTTAATATAAAATACTTTCCGTCGTAATTATAATTGTCAGCCATTTCTAAAACTTCTTTGAATTTATTTTCTACATCCATTTTGTCTGAACAAAACATCATGGTTGAGAAAACTTCTGAGAAAGAAATTAGATTGTGTTTCTTTAATGAATAAACACCTCCGAAAGAGTTGCAACCTAAATTACCTCCCATTCGCTCATTCCCTTCTAATATAAGGTAAGCTTCTTTGGCTACGTCGTTTTCCGTAATGCTTTCTCCCATCAACTCCACCAATCTTAAATGTTTGCCGATAAAAGAAGCATCAATTTTATCTAAAATATAATTCTCTGCCAATTCTCCGGTAATCTCGTTGCCTTTTGTATCTAAAGCCCAAATACGATTTTCTCCAACCTTGAAAATAAAATCATCATCTTTATCGATTGCTTTTAAAGTAATCTTATTTCCGTTTTTATCCCAAGTGAAAGGTCCGTCGGTAGTAATCATTGTTTCCGTATCCTTAAGATATACTCTTGTTAAAGAATAAGTGTCGTCCGAGTTCAAGGTAAGTTTATAATCAATACCCATACAGTCGGCACAAGGAAGGGTTCCTACATATACTCCTGCCCAATCGATAGAAGTACGCGTATTATCTCCTGTAGCTATTGACTTATCTCCACTGGATTTACATGCCATAAATAAGACAATTAAACTTGTAAATAAAAGAATTTTCTTCATGATTATTTTGTTTTAATATTAATTTTCCTTTTGTATTTTAAGTATCTCAACGATTATTGAACATACAAACGTTGAAAAATGTTTATTATTTTTCAGTAATTTCAAAAAAATAATACCTTCGGATATAAAATGTTTTTAGAAAATAAGTTCCCATATCCGGACTAGTACGAATTTATATTAAAATTGGACTAATTATCTATTTTTTTGAATTATTTTATAACCTTTGTAGTCAAATAAAATAAGGAATAGAAACACATCAAACAGATGAATGATTATGAAAAAAAGATTTCCTTTCTTCGTTTTTTTATGTTTTAATTTGAGTGTAGTTTATGCCCAACAATTTCTTTCTTTAGATGATTGTCGGCAATTGGCATTGGAAAACAATAAACAACTTAAGATTAGTGATGAAAATATTGCGAAAGCAGAAACAGATAAAAAGGCTGCTTTTACGCAATACTTGCCTGATTTGTCTTTTACAGGCGGTTATTTGTATAATCAAAAGAATGTATCTCTATTGGGAGAGAATAAATTTTTACCTGTTGGTAATTTAACGGCAGGGGGAGAGTTTATCCCGACAGGAGAATATGCTGTTATTCCTCAAAATGCCTTTGATATGGATATTCAACATGTCTTTGTTGGAAATTTTTCTTTGACTCAGCCTGTTTTTATGGGAGGAAAGATAGCAGCATATAATAAGATTACGGATTATTCTAAAGCTCTTGCCGAAAGAATGAAGGAAGCAAGCGAACAAGAAGTATTACTTCAAGTGGAAGAAGCTTATTGGCAAGTAATTTCCTTGTCCGGCAAGAAAGAGCTTTCGGATAGTTATGTCGATTTACTGAAACAAATGGACAGCGATATGCAAAACTTAATAGAAGAAGGGATTTCGACCCAAGCAGATGGGCTTTCGGTTAAAGTAAAACTGAATGAAGCCGAAATGACACAGCTTCAAGTGGAAAATGGACTTCAACTTTCTAAAATGCTTCTTTGTCAGATTTGTGGTTTGCCTATAAATGAATCCATTATTTTAGCAGATGAACAAAAAGAAAACTTGCCTACTTACCTAATCAATATAAATAAAGATGTAAATTCGGTTTTAGTGAATCGTCCGGAGCTTCAAAGTTTGGATTTAGCTACGAAGATTTATGAAAAGAAAGAAACCATTGTTCGATCTGAAATGCTTCCTTCCGTAGCATTGGTCGGAAATTATACATTGATGAATCCAAATTCTTTTAATGGCTTTGAAACTCAATTTTCCGGTATGTGGAATGTGGGCGTAATGGTCAATATTCCTTTATTTCACTTTGGAGAACATACTTATAAGGTGCGTTCCGCAAAAACAGAAACACGTATTAAGAAATTAGAATTGGAAGATGCTAAAGAAAAGATAGAGTTACAAGTAAACCAAACGAAATTTAAAGTAACGGAAGCGGAAAAGAAACTAGTAGCCACTTCTAAGAATAAAGAAAGTGCTGACGAAAATCTTCGATATGCTAATCTTGGATTTAAAGAAGGGGTGATTCCGGCTTCTAATCTAATGGAAGCACAAACAGCTTGGTTTAAAGCTCATTCAGAATATATGGATGCTCAAATAGGACTGCGTTTAAGTCAAGTCCAACTAGCCAAAGCAATGGGAGAATTAGCAAGTAATCATAAATAATCAAATAAGGAGACAATGGATACAAAAGAGAAAAACCGAAAAGGGAATAACATGCTTATTGCTTTTATTATCTTGTTGGCAGCTATAGGATTAGTAGCCTTAGCAGGCTTTTTCTTTCTTAAACCTAAGGATGCTGTGATACAAGGACAGGCGGAAGCCACAGAAGTTAGGGTTTCTTCTAAAATTGCAGGGAGAATACAAGAATTAAGAGTGAAAGAAGGAGAAAAAGTACAGATCGGAGATACATTAGCGATCTTATATTCTCCGGAAGTAAATGCAAAATTACTACAAGCTCAGTCAGCAAAAGATGCAGCTAAGGCACAAAGTGATAAAGCGATTAAAGGTGCTCGAGAAGAACAAGTAACAGCTGCTTATGCAAGCTGGCAAAAAGCTCAAGCCGGATTGGAAATTGCCAAAAGATCCTATGAGAGATTGCAAAATTTATACGATAAAGGAGTTGTTTCTGCTCAAAAAAGAGATGAAGCAGAAGCTAATTTCAAAAGTATGCAAGCTACCGAACAAGCTGCCCAAGCTCAATATCTAATGGCTCGGAATGGTTCGGAAAAAGAAGATAAAGAGGCGGCATTTGCTTGGGTAAATAAAGCAGAAGGTGCTTTAGCTGAAGTAGAAGCTTATATTGAAGAGACTTATCTGATAGCCTCCCTAGATGGACAAATATCCGAAATATTTCCTAAAGTGGGAGAATTAGTCGGAACGGGCGCTCCAATTATGAACATTCTTGATAATAAAGATCAATGGGTGGTTTTTAATGTTCGCGAAGACCTTTTAAAAGATATGCAAGTCGGAAATAAACTGAAAGCTTACGTTCCTGCTTTGGATTCTACTATTTCTTTGACGGTATATTATTTGAAAGAAATGGGTTCTTATGCTTCATGGAAGGCAACTAAAACGACAGGTCAATATGATCTAAAGACTTTTGAAGTAAAAACTCGTCCGGAAACATTTATTGAGGGCTTATATCCGGGAATGTCTGTAATTATTAAATGAGAGAGCACTGAATGAGTCTGAAAAGACATATTGAAATTATCTTTAGAGTAACCCGAAGAGAAATTGTGCGCTTAAAGTCGAGCGGTATGTATTGGTTTTGCATGCTGATTGCTCCTATATTCAGCGCTATCTTCTTTTTAACTTTAATGGATAACGGTTTACCGCAAAATCTTCCTGTTGCAGTGGTTGATATGGATGATTCTTCCAATTCGCGTAGTATGATAAGACAACTAAATGCCTTTTCTAGTTCGGAAGTTGTTTTGACTACTTCGGATTTTGGTCTAGCACGTGAAGCGATGCAACAAGGAAAAGTGTATGGGATTCTATTCATTCCTACTAACTTTGCGCAAGAAGCTGCTTCCGGAAAGCAACCTTTGCTTTCTTATTACGCTAATAATTCTTATTTAATAGCCGGATCTTTAGTCTTTAAGGACTTAAAAACAATTGCAACCTTAGCTTCGGCTTCTGTGGTATTACAGACGGGAAAAGCCAAAGGTTATACCGATGAACAAATAAGGGCAAAGATTCAACCCATCCTTTTAGATTCGCATCCGATAGGCAATCCCTGGCTGAACTACTCAGTGTATTTAAGTAATATTATATTACCCGGAGTTTTAGCCTTATTAGTTATGCTAGTAACCGTATATAGTATAGGAATAGAAATAAAAGAATCGACAAAGAAAGATTGGTTAGCGTCCGGCGAACAGTCTATTATTCGTTGTTTACTAGGTAAATTATTTCCCCAAACATTTATTTTCTTGATTGTAGGTTTGATTCTTTTCTTTATGCTTTATGTTTGGATGGACTTTCCAATGAATAACGGAATAAGTTCTATGCTGTTAGGTTTGTTCTTATTGATTATAGCTTCACAAGCCTTTGGTGTTTTTATGATTGGCATTTTTCCAACCTTGCGCTTAGGACTTAGTTTTGCTTGTATATGGGGAATGATTTCTTTTTCCATTACCGGCTTTTCTTTTCCTGTTTCTGCTATGTATGAACCTATTCAAGCTTTAAGCAATCTCTTTCCGCTAAGACATTACTTCCTTATCTATGTTGATCAAGCACTTAATGGTCGGGAACTTTTCTATAGTTGGGGACATTATCTTGCTTTGTTGGCTTTTTGTATCCTGCCGTTTTTTATTTTGTCTAATTTGAAGTATTCGCTTCGTTATTCTAAATATCAACCTTGATGAAGTTCTTTGCCTACATACAAAATATAATTTCAGACATCTTTATTATATGGCGTAATGAACTAAGAGCTGTTTTCAAAGATCCAGGAGTGATTATTTTCTTCTTTGTTGTTCCTTTGATTTATCCGGTGTTGTATGGTGTTATTTATAATACAGAGATTGTTAGCGAGGTTCCTGTTGTGGTAATAGACCATTCAAATACTTCCCTTTCTCGTGAATTTATACGTAAAATAGACGGAACCGCCGATGTTAGCGTTTATGCTTATGTTTCGGATATGGAAGAAGCTAAAAATTTAGTTTCTGCAAAGAAAGCTTATGGGATTATTTATATTCCGGATGACTTTAGTATAAATATAAATAGGGGAGAGCAAACGACTGTATCTTTATTCTATGATATGTCGGCAATGCTTTATTATAAAGCTATATTGCTTACAACTACGGAAGCTTCGATGGAGATGAGAGACGTAATAAATGTATCTTCAATCGATATGCCTATGCCTTATGAATATGTATCTATTTATAATCCGCAAGGAGGTTTCGCTTCATTTTTAGTGCCCGCAATTTTGATCTTAGTACTTCAACAAACCTTGCTTTTAGGAATCTCCATGTTAGCGGCAACTAATAAAGAACGCAATCCAAATCACACATTGATTCCGTATAAAAGTTCATATAAAGGCGTTTTTCGTATTGTTTTAGGCAAAGCTCTTACTTATTTCTCTATTTATATCTTTGTTTCGATATGGGCATTGGTCATTGTTCCCGCTTTGTTTAATCTTCCTCAGATTATAAATTACGGAACTTTGCTCTTATTCACGCTTCCTTACTTATTGGCTTGTATTTTCTTCTCTATGTCAATATCCGTATTGGTTAAAGGACGGGAAACACCTATGATGCTCTTTGTTTTTCTATCTGTTCCCTTGTTGTTTTTATCGGGAATCTCTTGGCCGGAAGCAGCAATTCCTTCTTTTTGGAAAGGATTTAGTTATTTCTTCCCTTCAACTTTTGGAATACAAGGCTTTGTAAAAATGAATACTATGGGAGCTTCATTGATAGATGTAGCT
>DAIPZW010000051.1:0-8613 GCA_036781965.1 Bacteroidales bacterium | reverse complement strand
TCAAAGAAATCGGATCAATATGCGGAATCTCGAAAGATTTGAGCTACCATCTTGCAAGACATACAAATTCTGCTTTCAGGCTGAAAACAAGTAAGTTACAAATGGTTTTTTCTTGATAGGTAACGATTTAGGAACTAAACTAAGCTTTTGAATTATTGCATTCTGAATCAGTCGTTTGGCTTGACTGTAATTCAGAATAGGTAACGGATAAGTAACGAGCGAACTTCTCTGGTTTGCACCGCTTTAAGCAGTTTGATTAGCTTGATGCAAAGTTAAGTTGTTTTTTCACATTAGCAAAATTCATTTAAAGAATGTTGTTCAAGTCACACCACGTTCGTCTTTTATGTATTTATTGTTTTCCAAACCCTGCAATATTTACAACATAAATGAAACCTTGCTGCCTTGCTTGCTCACACCAATTTTGTGAGTATTTTGTGTTGTTTCTTACATCTGAATTTTGAGAATCAGCGTATTCCCAAACAAATACTTCACTTACAAACAATTCGTTAAGTTGAGTAATACCGTTCTGTTCCATTGATTTCCTTATTTGACTGCTGTTGGATAGTTGTCCTATTCTATTGCCGTTATGCACAATATTATATTTACCAGTTGCATCTCTGCAAACAGTTACAGGATCGTTTTTTTGCACCTTATCGGCGATTAAAGCATTTGCTTGGAAGTTAACCCCTGCATTATATCCGATATTGTAGTTCTCTAATTTTGCTTCCTTTTCTGAATACCCCAATTGTGCAGGATTGTCAAATGTATAGCGTTGATTATTCTCTAATGCCATTTCTCGTTGTCCTTTATAGATATGCAAGTGTTTTTTTGCACGAGTATATGCTACGAATAACAATCTGCGCTCTTCTTCCAAATCAGCCAAATCATCGGCAAGCAGATCTCCTTCACGACGATTACTCAATGGTAAATTGGCAAAAGAGGGCGTGATTATAACGGCATCGAATTCCAAACCTTTTACTTTGTGCATTGTAGTAAGTACAATTGTTAATTTGTCGTCTTTTAAAATGCGTTCTTTCTTGTATTTATCGTATATTTTATATACTTGACCACCGTCATCTCGACCTGCAATATCTTTTATATAATCTGCTAATTCTTTCCAAGTGTGGGAAGATACATCAGAACGAATTGATTCCATATAGTTTATAACAAGTGTATATGCCATATCTACGAGAAAACTATCCCAAGCCGTAGATTCTTGCATCTTTTTTGCAAGAAAGTCCTTTATTCCTTTCAAAGTTTTATCGTTTGCCTGTTCAATAATGGTATTTGGGTGACGATAAAGTGTTTGAATTAAAAAATACACTTCGCGTTCTCTCCACAATTCACAAGCGCTTGCTCCTTGTATTCTGATTCTGACGTCGTTGGGAACTATTTGTTTAATTTTCGAGTATCCTCTATAAACTTCATTGTTAGTGCGAAAAAACACTGCAATGGTTTTTATTTGACGATATTTATCTTGTGTTCCATTTTCATCTTTTGCCCATTTTATTAAAGTTTGCAATTCTGAAAACCATGATTGCTGTGGATTTGCAACATTATCTGTGATAAATGTATATTCCGTTTGTGGTTCATGTTCCATTAAAGATTTATCACTTGTGGGAAGAGTGTAGCCTTCAGGAACAAATACGCTTGCCCTATCAAGTATATTTTGATAGGAGCGATAGTTGGTAAACATCTGTAATTCGGCTGGTTGCAACCTTTGGTGCAATTTATCATAATATGGCTGTGGAGATAACATTGCAGCGTATTGTTCGGGAGAGAAGCGATTTCTTTGGTCTCTCGGCACACGGTCAAAACCGTAAATACTTTGATTTATATCTCCAATTGTGAAGAAACGAGAATCGGTAAAAATTTCATTGATACGGAGCAATGAAGCAAGTCGAGTTTCTGTTATGTCTTGAAACTCATCCACGAGAACATATTTTATTTGTGGGAAAAGCGCTTTAAACTCCATTGTGTTATTTTGCAGGTATCCTAAAAACAATCTTTCCCACTGCTCTGTATCAACATTATCTAAACGATTTCCCATACATCGTTTAGATAATGCGTGGAATGTGAATATATGCAACTGGTGTCCTATACGGCTCATTCCAAGTTTTGAGAACAAAGCATCTATTCGATTGCGAAGTTCAATCACAACGGCACGATTGTATGCAAGCACTAAAATATGGTCGGGATTGACATGCTCACGGTAAATCATTCTGGCGCATCGCAAAGTAAGTACATGAGTTTTTCCCGAACCCGGACCCGCTAATACATTGATATGAGAGGTTAATGGTTGCATATAGATATTCCATTGTTCCTCATTGCCTTTCATTTTCTCTTCTTCTATTTTCAATGCTTCTTCCGACAATTCGCTTAAAATTTCTGAATTTTCAGGAGCAAAGTCCCCAACAAGTTGCAGGTATTCTTCGTAACTTCTGCATTGGAAATATCTCTTTATAAAGTCGTTTTTCTGTTCGCTTTCTTGCAGCAAAGAGAAAATGTTAATCGCAACAAGCCGCACTTTTTTAACTCGTTCGTAATCGTCAAACTCCTTGCGAAAATCATGCATCGGAGTGTCTTCTTCTAACCCTTCTTCAATAGCACTTTCTGTTGAATCCATCGCATAAACTTCAATGCCTGTTTTCATGATGGGCGTATATTCAATGTAAGACAGCATTTTTAAAATTGAAAGCATATCGTTGAAATATGAATATCCTTTCTCAACAAGATTCATTTCTTGTATGGCTTCAGCCCAAGCAAATTGCCCATCATGCTCTGATACATATTTCAGCCATTTGAAACAATCGCGTTCAAGTTCATTGAGGTAATCACGCCAATTATTATCTTTCTTTTCAATAATTCTTTGGGTTGTTTTATCCGGTGCAATCTGAACTTTATACTTGATTTTTGGAAGATAATGAAGAATACCGAACATTTTTCGACCAATTCGAGTTACAATGTCCTTTTTGAATGTTTCTGCTTTTGTTACAGCACCTTTAGGGCTTTTTGGAACTATTTCTTTCCAAGGCATATACTCGACAACTTCTTTTGTATCATCTTTTTTTTGTTTTTCTTCTTTAATCGTACCGAGATTTACATCATCAAGTAAATGCTTGCATATTTCACCAAACTCTGTTTGATCTATGCTTCGCTCTCGATTTAATTTACAATCTTCTAATATGGAACGAATTCCCTCAAATGCAATATGGAGTGCGAAATGGTTTTGTTGCTTCTGTACCATATACATTGTTTCACAGAAACGTCTGTTCGTAAATTTACAACGCATCGTATCGTTTACTTTCAAAATATTTTGTTGTGAAAGAGATAGTAACGAGTTCATAATGGCAGAAATTGACAAATGTAATGTGTTTCTAATGTCTTGTATAGACACCAATGTTGGCGCATTTACATTTTCAATTTTTTCAGTAAGATATTGTAAAACTATTCTCAAAGTAGAATTATTGCCTCTGCTATTTTTTGAAAGTAATTCCAAATCGAAATATGCAGGCATTTGATAGCCGAGGCGTAGATATTCTATGTGCTCTAACCAATGAAACGCAAGGCGAGAAGATACATCATCTTTCATATCTTCGCTATCTTTTGTCCAAACATCGTAAGGGACAACAACGGGCTTTTCTTTTGTTGCTTCAATTGTTTGGAAGCGTTGAATGAAATTAACAATTGCATATTTTGCTTCGGTGAAATTACTCCAACTCAATTGACTCTTTATTAGCAACTCTTTGAGCTTTTTGAAATCCTCGCCAGAAACGATACACATTGCAGGAATTTGCTCGCCATCTTGAAAGACTTCTTTATATTTCTCCATATCGCGTCCAGCACGCCCTACTTCTTGCAAATAATCTTCAAGGACGGAGGGTGGACTGCGGTGTATCAAAAAATGAACATTTGGTATATCCATACCCATACCAAATGCTTTGGTGGTACAAAGAATATAAATTTTACTATCTTTTCCCGCATAATCAGGTGACATTCGCTCATATACTTCGTTGCGAGTTTCTGTTTCCAAACCTGCGTGATAGAAATCTATATGCCCATTGTATTGTTCTAATCTTTTGTTTAATTCTTCTGCTGTATCTTCACATTCGTGTCGTGTTCTACAAAATATTAACAGACAACTTTTTGCAAAGTCAATGTTTTTTTCTTTAATATACGAAACGATATTTTCAAGTCGTGCTTCGTCTTCGTGTGGAGAAAATTGAAAATTCATGCCAATATGCTGTCTGATAGGATTATAGTCATCGGGGTTTTGTCCTATTCTTTCTGCATTAGGCATAAAATTTTTCAAATCGTTTTCTACCTGTGCCGTTATAGTTGCAGATAATAATAGAATTCGAGTCTCAAATCTTTCTTTAAATTCTACACATTTCAGTATGGCATTTCTATAATCCGGACGGAAATCCATACCCCACTGAGAAACGCAGTGTGCCTCGTCGAAAATAATGTATTCCAATCCGCCATCTTTTTCCATTCTTTGATAAAGAAGATTGATAAATGAGCGAACCCTAAATCGTTCAGGCGTAATGTAGAGCAATGCTAACTCGCCGCTTCGTATTCTTCTATAAATCTGTTGTGTTTCTATCATTGAGCGGTCGCCACTCAAATAATCCACATTTGTAAGGAAACCTTTTTCGTGCAGACCTTCTACTTGGTCTTGCATAAGGGCTTTCAACGGAGAGATTACTATACTTAATTTGTGAGAATACCCTGCCCGATAAATAGCCGGTCCTTGGAATAAAACTGACTTTCCGCCACCAGTAGGAATGGAAATAATGTAATCTGATTCCCGATTAAGAATTTTAGGTAAAACATTTTTCTGATAATCGTGCAATTCGTGTCCGTCAATGAAAGCATCTCTTATCATATCAATGGCTGCTGCTGTATCAATTTCAGATTCTGTTATGGTACTATCGAGAAAACAATCCTTTGCTTTGTCAATCGCGGAATTATATGCTTCTTCGTTTTCCCATAACACGAAAGACTCTTTTAATAGTATGTTGTAGTCATCAAAATATGGGTCAAGTATGTAAAATTTTGATTGTTTGCTATTTGCTAACGCTAGCGAGCAATAATGTCGGAATATAGGCATTGCACCCTCAATGCATTGTTGGGCTGTTACTTGTAGTCTGTTTTCACTATCAATTCCGTCTTCGCTATCTTTTATTTGGTCATCTTTGAATGGCAGCTTGTCCCAAACTAACAAATATCTGTCAATGTCCATATTATCCCAAACAAAACAGAAAGGTTTGTCGGTACGGAACGAGCCGATTTCTTCAATAAATTGTTGTTTGCTTATGATTATTAGACCGTTATTGTGATTTCCGATATATTCTATTTTGCGAAAACTCGTACCTTCTGAAGGCACAAAGTATCCTTTTGAGCGAGCATAATTGTACAATGCCTCGTGTTCATTGAGGTCATTTACTACATAAATTATTGGCAAATCAGTATTTTGGGAATGTATTTTATCTAACAGTTGCCATTGGTACGCCCAATATTTACATCTATTGGTGGAATTTGCCATTACACGCTGTTCCGACGATTTAAATTGTCTGTTGTCTTTGGTACAGGCCAATGAAAGATTGCTATCGTTATCATCGCCTTCCAAATTCCATTGGATATATGTTGGTGTTACATTTTCAAAATGTGCTAAAAACACATTTCTATATTTGCCATATTCGTAGTTTTGATAAGCAACGAAATCACCTTCTCTTTGTCGTTCAACCCACACATTTGCAACGTATTTCGATTTTTTTAGTCCTAATTTCTTCAATTCATCATCACGGAGTAGGGCATAGTTTGTTGAAGCCATTTGCAATGGTAATTTGCTTTTGCATTGGATCAGGTCGGCAAATGTAAACTTGCCTAATTGTGCTTTATGCACCCTGTCATGCATCTCTGTACCAATGATATAAATGTGTTTGTATTTGTTTTTCCGAATATCTTTGTTTTCAAATAAATCAACATCAATACAATCAATATTACTTTTACTTTCACAGCATATTTCTTCCAAAATTTTGTCGGTAATAGTTACTTTGTTAGCGCTTCCATTGTCGGCTCGTAAATACTTTGGAATATTTGCACTAATAGGAGTTTGTGAAACATCGCAGAAACGCGATAAATAAGTTTTAAGAAAAATGTTGCCGACAGATAAATCCTCGACTTTCGATTTATCAACGGCCAAAAATTGAACATCTATCGAAGTTGGAAACTGCACATTAATCTCTTGTGCAATGCGCGACCACAAACTTTTTGGAGCAATTACAAGTGCTTTTTCTTTTTTAGGCAGTTCGGAAATATCGTTTAACCGCGATTTTAACTCTTTTGATAGGGGGCGTAATTCTTGGAAAAATTGTTCATCATTATTGGCACTATTTATAAAATATTTCTCAAAATATGATTTTTGCAGCGCTGACAATATTGAATTTAATGAATCAGGAAGAAAATTTTGCAACTCATCGCACAATTCTTTGTTTTGCGATAATCTGTAAAGTTGATTCCAAAACAAACGGTCTGTTTGCTCTGTGTCTTCTTTTGCGTTGTGTTTTGCACACAAAGAATAAGCATAACGGCACGGATTCAGAAGTATTTCAATTTCTAATGTATCCCAAACGAATGCTTTTGTCGTGATTTCTTTTTTCTCTAAAATAGGCAAATCCCATTGTTTGATATTATGCCCTACGACTATTTTAGCTTTATTTAGATTTCGTTTCAATAAGTTTAGTTGTTCTTCTCCACTGTAATCTCTTGTATTTCCTTCGGTGTGGAATGCAAACTCTTTAATTGCATCGCCATCTGATTCTAAATCGAACACTAAATACGATACTTCCGATTTTTGTTTGTCCCATAATTCGCCGATAATAACATTGTATAATTCAGTGTTTTCAAAATGTAATACAACCATTTCAAGACGAAGTGGCTCTGGTAACTGTCTGACAATTTGTACTTGGGTATTATTATCAGCCGTTACTATTGCTTTTGCCAATACTTCAATGGAAAACTTCGATAGTATTTCATCGTTTTCAACATCTATCAATGGTAAAAATAGAGATATAAACTCAAACAACAACTCGGCTTTTTGAACTTCGAGCCATTTAACAAAATCGTCCCAATTCTCTATAGATTCAATATAACTATCGTTTTTTGTAGTAAGCCACAAAAGGCATTTTATCTCATCGGGGAGTGTTGCATTATTGCTAAACAAAGAAACGAAATCGTTGTTGAATATCTCTCGCAAAAGTATTACAGTATTAATGTTTTGAGAGAGTTGTTCGTTGTAAATTTGCTTAATTTCATTTATGCCGAGTCGTTTGATAATAGGCGTAACGGCGTTTGCTTGGCCATTAGTAATACCATAATTGATATGAGAGCATAGTTGATTGTGACAAGAAGAAATATCTACACCCATTTCAAATAGTTGCAAAACCTTGTTCCAATCTATATTTTCTTGCAATAGAATAGGCTCTGCTAAACACTCAACAATTTTCTTTATTAAAGGAGAGTCTTTGGATAAGTTCTCTGAATTATACAAAAATAGTTCTTCAAACTTTTTTTTGATAATATCATCTTCCAATAATTCCTTGATATTTGTTTTTTTGTGTCTTTCTAAATACTCACAAATTGATTCAATAAGAATGGAATTTGGAGCCTTTGAAAAAACATATTTGAGGATATGTTCGTTATAATATTTTTGTTCCCCTTTATTGTTTGGTTTTGTTTTTCCTTCAATTTTCGCTTTTTCACCTGAAAAACCAAGAGCTAAAAGAATATCTTCTTTATTTGAACAATCTAACTTTTCTATATTTGTTAAACTTAATCCCTTTTTCGTCTTCTTTAATTGGAAAGTAATCCATTCATTATCAGAAGGTATATAACCATCAACTACATCGCGTTCCCAAAATACACATTCATCCAAATAAATATTGTCATCTTCTTTTTCTTTATTTCCACCGAAAACAATACATCCCATCATATTAACTCGGTTATCATACCATTTTATGATTCCGATTTTCTTTTGATTTTTTTTTGAGGGTGTTTTTCCAGTTATTTTAACGGAATTTTCTTTTGAGGGCAATTTGCCATTTGTATCAAGGCTCTCGTAATCAAAAAAACATAAACTTCCATTTTCCTTTAGAATGTCACACATTAAATCTTCCACCTTTTTATCAGTCTCATTTTTTAAAATAATTTTATGGTCGATTATGACAAACTTATTTTTATATTGCTCTTCAAAATCATTTCGGAAACGATTTGTAAACCACTCTATTTTTTCTATATATTTGGTAAAATCATAAACATAAGCATTGGGAAAATTTGGATGTTTTCTCAAATCAACTACTTGAAGTTCATCAATGATTTGTTGGGATAATTCCTTATCCGTTTGTATTTGGGTTTCGTATTTGAAATTGTTTTCATCTGGTATTATTTTTATAAAATTAGAAAAAGAGTATTCTGGATAATATTTTTGCAACACATAAGCCAAATTCGGAGCAAAAGAAACTCTAAACGGCTTTGCGTTTCCATTACGTTCCTTACTTTCAGTTTCTGCAGCAGTATTTTGAATTTTCTCATCTGCTCCTTTATTAGTAG
>DAIPZW010000050.1:0-8622 GCA_036781965.1 Bacteroidales bacterium | reverse complement strand
AAAAATATGAGAGAATCTATTTTGATGGTTGTTGTTGAACAGATGGAAAGTAATCTTTCAAGATTATCTCCTGGGGATAGAATGATAATGAGCGAAGCTTGTAAGCAAATGAATGATGCTCAATTAGAAAGAGCGATAAATGCCGGACTAGCTGGTATGGCATTGGTTGCAGGCGGACCTGCTGCTTCCATTATTACAATAGCATCACTTATACTAACACTTTTTGGATAAATATTATCTTTTCGCTAGACTGAAAAAGTCTTTAAGGCATTAATTATATTAAGAAATAAGAAAAAGGGGCTGTTCTAAAAACTAGGATAGCCTCTTTCGATTTCAATAAATCGTAATTCGTAAATCTAAATTGCCTAAGGAAGAACATTGTTTCATAAATAGAATTATCTTTGCGGAAATAATCTATTTTTCAAATTATGAAAACAACCATTAAAGGATTCCTTATCCTTCTTTGCCTTTTTATTTCCTTAGGAAATGCCTTTTCGAAAGAAATTCAAGTAGAATACATCAAAGCTTCCGAGTTATTGCCGGTGTTTAATCCCGTAATCATGGATAGTCTTGATGTAAAAAAGAAAGCTTATGATGAAAAAATCTTATTACAAACGCCAATTGATTTTTCATTGGTAAGAAATAGTGACAAGCACCTAGCTTCTGATCCGGAAGGAGAGTTCTCTTTGCCTCTTTCTGCTTCGAATCAAAAAAATCCTGCACAAGATAAGTTCATACAACTATTAAGTTTCTATATAGATGCCGATCGCTATTGCTCTGCTAGCTTATCCATAACAGGAACGGATATGTTTGAAGTCTATATTGACGGAAATAAAAAGAAAACAAAAGAAACTAAGGAAGACAGCCTAAGCAAAGCCAAACCGATTACCCTTGATTTGACCTTAGAACCTCAACGATATGAAGTAATAATCAAACGTTTGGCTGAAATAAACGAGTCTAACGAATCAACTACCAAGATTTCCTTAGAAACCAAAGATAAGAATGAAGAAGCTGAGATAGCCTTTTCTACAGATGGTAAGAGAAGAATCACAATCAATGATATTTTGGAGGGAAAACGCTTAGGTTCTGTTTCTCTTTCCCCTTCGGGCGACTATTTTATTATGCAAACTTCAGAAGTATTAGTAGGCGGAAAGAATATTCGTCGTTCGGAATTGCGAGAATTAAAGACCAATCGCACGATATATCGTTTTCCTTCAGATGTTTCCGCTAAGTGGATGTCCGATAACAAGCTTATTTATTCAAAGAAAGGGCTCAAAGAAAATAATCTCTACTTGATGGACGTAAAAACGTTTGAGGAAACACAAATAGGAGAGGAGATTTCTTTTGATTATTACCTGATTTCTCCCGATGAAAAGTATCTTTTATTGTCTAAAAAAGAAGAGATCCCTGCCGATGAAGGAGATTTGAAAAGAGTTTACTCGCTTTCTGATCGTTCGGGCGGGTTTCGTTCTCGAAATACGATCTATTATTATTCGTTAGATACAAAAATGGTTGAACGTTTGACTTATGGACAAACGCGTCTTTATCCTTTAGATATAAGTCCCGATAGTAAGAAAGTATTGCTGATGACTTCGGAAGAAATCAATGATCGTCCGTTCTCTGTCGAGGCTCTTTATGAAATGGATCTACTGACTTTGAAAATAGATACCCTAGTTACGGATCATTTCCTTAACGGAGCTTCTTATTCTCCCGATGGAAAGCAACTTTTAATCACTGCTGCTCCTGAAGCTTTTAATGGTTTAGGCGAAAATATCTCCGAAGGTATGATTTCAAACTCTTTTGATACGCAAGCCTATCTATTTGATTTAAATACAAAAGGAATAACTTCTATTACTCGTGATTTCTATCCGAATATAAATAATGGCGAATGGTCTAAATACGATAATCATATTTATTTTAGTGTAGAAGATAAAGACCGCCAACAGATTTATCGTTACGATGTTCGTAAGAAAACATTCACTCATCTGGATTTACCGGAAGATATGATAGCTGCTTTTAGTATTTCGGATAAGAATTCTACCACGATATTCAGAGGAGAGTCCGCTTCTAATGCTTATCGATTGTATTCTTATGATCTTAAATCCGGAAAGTCAGTTTTATTAGCTGATCCTTTTAAAGAAAGATTGGAAGAACTAGATCTTGTATCTATAAGTGATTGGTCTTTTATTTCCTCTGATAGTACGAAAGTGGATGGACGTTACTATCTTCCTTACGGATATCAAGAAGGTGAAACTTACCCTATGATTGTTTATTATTACGGAGGGACTTCTCCTACTTCAAGAATATTTGAATCCACTTATCCCTTCCATACTTATTCCGCTTTAGGCTATGTAGTCCTAACTTTGAACCCTTCCGGGACAACAGGGTACGGACAAGAGTACGCAGCTCGGCATGTAAATGCTTGGGGAAAGTACACAGCTGATGAAATAATAGAAGGAACTTTGAAGTTTTGCGAAGAACATGCCTTCGTCAATAAAGATAAAATCGGATGTATTGGAGCTTCTTATGGAGGATTTATGACACAATACTTATTAACTCAGACAGATGTCTTCGCAGCAGGCATTTCTCATGCAGGGATAAGCAACATCGCCAGCTATTGGGGAGAAGGTTATTGGGGATACTCCTATAGTAGTGTTGCCAGCGCCTTTAGTTATCCTTGGAATAACCCCGATTTGTATGTACAACAAAGTCCTTTATTTCAGGCAGACAAGATAAATACACCTTTATTACTACTTCATGGAACCGTAGATACGAATGTACCGATAGGAGAAAGTATCCAAATGTTCAATGCTTTAAGAATCTTAGGCAAAGAAGTAGAGTTTATTCAGGTTCAGGGTGAGAATCATGCCATTTACGACTATAAAAAAAGAATAGCATGGAATAAAACCATACATGCATGGTTTGCTCGATGGTTAAAAGACCAACCTGAATGGTGGGAAGCCCTTTATCCCAACCATTAAGCAAGAAAGTTATTAAACAGGAAGCGATTCTATAGGAATTCTTCCTGTTTTTTCTTAATTTTGCACAAGAAAAATTTCCCTTTTGTTATTATATGGAATATCTTATCGAAGGTTTACTCCTCTTTTTATCCGTTTTATTTCTATTAAGCCTTTTTGTTACAAAGGCAGGCTCTAAATTTGGAGTACCCTCCTTATTATTATTCTTAGCCATAGGAATGCTTTTCGGGGTAGATGGTTTAGGATTTGAATTTCATGACTATAAAATTGCTCAAGCGATAGGAACTCTTTCTTTGTGTATCATTCTTTTCTCCGGAGGATTAGATACTAAGTTGGAAGAAATAAAACCTGTTGCCGGACAAGGGGTAATCTTAGCTACTTTGGGTGTTGTTTTGATGACTCTCTTTACAGGAGGATTCATTTATTTCATTACTAACCGATTCTTTTCAGGTTTTTCATTTTCTTTATTAGAGTCCATGTTATTGGCAGCAGTAATGTCTTCGACTGACTCGGCTTCTGTGTTTTCTATATTAAGGGGAAAAGGAGTTAAATTAAAGAAAAACCTGCGACCATTACTTGAATTGGAAAGTGGGAGTAATGACCCGATGGCATATATGCTAACAGTTATTCTGATTCAACTAGTAATGACAACAGATGGTAACCCGGATTATGCAAGAGCTGCCTTAGATTTATTATTACAATTTGTTATCGGTGGATTAGCCGGCTTTATTTTAGGAAAAGGCGCCGTCCTTTTGATTAATAAAATCAATTTGGACAATGATTCTTTATATCCTATTTTGCTCCTTACTTGTAGTATTTTGATATTCTCTTTGACCTATTTCATGTATGGTAATGGATATTTAGCTGTCTATATAGCAGGTTTAGTAATAGGTAATTCAAAATTTGTACATAAACGGTCGTCTTTACGATTTTTCGATGGATTGGCTTGGATCAGTCAGATGATTATGTTCCTTGCCTTAGGACTTTTAGTAAACCCGGCGGCTCTTTGGCCGATTGCAGGTATCAGTGTAATCATTGGCTTGTTTATGATTTTCGGTTCTCGCCCTTTATCTGTTTTTATCTCCTTGCTTCCTTTCCGAAGAATGAGAGTAAAGGACAAAATCTTTGTTTCATGGGTAGGATTGAGGGGAGCTGTGCCTATTATCTTTGCTATTTTACCTTTGGCGGCAGGAGTTCCTAAAGCGGATACCATTTTTAATATCGTGTTCTTTATTACTTTAATCTCTTTATTGGTACAAGGAACAACCTTAACCCAAGTAGCTAGTTGGTTAGGCTTAGCTCGAAGAGGAGAAGATACCACACAATTTCAAGATTTCGATATAGAACTTTCGGAAGACATAAAAACCACCATGTCTGAAATAACATTGACAAAAAACTCTCTGGCTCATGGAAATAAATTGATGGATATTTCGATGCCGGATAAAACTTTGGCGGTTATGGTAAAGAGACATGGACAATATTTTATACCCAAAGGAAATACGGAACTGCATGCAGGAGATAAGTTGTTAGTAATCACTAACGATGAAAACGCTTTGATTGAAACTTACAAGAGTTTAGGTGTGAAGAACTACCGAATGAGAAGAAATTAGTTATTTATGAAACCACCCGAATTAAAGATATACAAAGCTTCTGCCGGTTCAGGAAAAACTTATACCCTTGCCTTAGAATATATCCGCGAATTAGTATGCAGCCGGAACGAAGATGCTTATCAATACATCCTAGCAGTTACATTTACTAACGATGCAACTTCCGAAATGAAGGAACGTATCTTGGCGGAACTCTATGGATTGGCTTTTAATACGCCGGATTCCAAAAAGTTTTTGGCTTCTTTGCAAAAAAGCCTCCACGAGAGTAATAAAAATCTATCTTCGGAGGAAATTCAAAACAGATCACGTTCCATATTAAATCATATATTAGCCAATTACAGTCGGTTAAATATTATCACTATCGATAGTTTTTTTCAGCACGTACTTAGAAACCTGGCAAGAGAACTAGGTACAGGTTCTCGTTTTAACTTGGAAATGGACACCGAAAAGGTTTTGTCCAAAGCTTCGCAGGCCATTATCGAGAAAGCAAGCCAAAAAGAATACTCTCAACTATTAGATTGGCTGACTACGTATATTCAACAAAAACTCAGTGAGGCTAAAAGTTGGAACATTGAGAAGGAAATAGTTGACTTCAGCAGGTGTATTTATAATGAATACTTTCAAGAAAACGAACCTGTCTTGCGAGAACAACTAATTAATAATCCAAAAATATTCCAAGAGCTAAACAAAGAGCAGCGCAAACGACAAAAATTCATCCAAGATGCTTTAGCTAAAAGTTGTGAGCGATATAATGAACTTTTGTCTGAATATAATATTGATGCAGGTGAAATATCTAATGGAAAAGAAATTCCAACATTTTTGAATAAAGCAGCTAAAACTCCTGATGATGTAAGCATAAGCAACCGTATGCTAGGAAGATTGGAAACTTCGGACAATTGGATTAAAAAAACTTCCAAACAAAAAGATGAAATTCTATGGTTGGCTGAAAAAGAATTAATGCCACTTTTAGCCGATGCTATCGAAAATATTTCAGAATATAAGACCTCTCGAATTATTACTAAGAACTTACATCAATTAGGTCTGGTTTGGTATGTCAGGGAAGAGATTGTGCAACAAAACAAAGCCAACAATCGCTTTATCCTTTCCGACACTTCGCGCTTTTTGAATCAAATGATTGACAAATCGGATGCTCCTTTTATTTATGAAAAGATAGGAGCTTCGATTCATCATGTTATGATTGATGAATTTCAGGATACTTCCCGACTACAATGGGAGAATTTCAAAGTATTGCTAGAAGAAATTATTGCACAAGATAATTTTAGTTTGATAGTAGGGGATGTAAAACAATCAATCTACCGTTGGAGAAATGGAAATTGGCGGATATTAAGCGATCTGCATAAGGAATTTCCCGCCCAACAAAAGACATTGGAGAAAAACTATCGGAGTCAAGAAGTAATTGTTGATTTTAATAATCAATTTTTCAGCACTTCAGCGGCTTTTTTAGATACTTATACTCGAAAAGAATTCAAGCAAGAATCCCCATTCTTGACCTCTTACGACGAAAGTACAAAACAAGAGGCACACCACTCAAACGGAAAAGGATTTGTGTCGCTTGATTTTATTCCTACAAAAGGCGAAGATTCGTCTTACGATGACTTAATGCAGGAAACAGTCTTAGAAAAGTTGATTCTTTTACACGAAAAAGGCATTCCTGCGGAAGAAATTTGTATCCTTTGCCGAAAAAACAAACATATTATCCAATTAGGAGAATATTTAGCTATACAACGAGAAATACATCCCGAATTAGCTCAGGATAATTACTTGAATGTCGTTTCCAACGAAGCTTTTCAGCTCAATTCTTCATTGTCTATTCGGATTATTATTGAGATCCTTCGATTAATTGCCGACCCGAATAATACAATAGCTCGTGCACAATTGGATTATTACTTAAATCAGATAGGAACAAAAATAGATCTTGAAGAAAGAAGAGAGGAATTAGCTTCCATGCCGCTGATTTTTATTGTGTCGGAACTCTATGTTTGCTTGAATCTTTCCCGTCTAGAGGGCGAAACGTCCTATTTGTTTGCTTTTTACGATGCTTTGTTCAAATATCTGAACGATCATCCGAGCGATATTCCACAGTTTTTGGAATATTGGGACGAAAAACTTTTCAAAAATACGATTTCGACGGGAGAAGGAGTGAAAGGTATTCGCGCAATGACCATTCATAGATCCAAAGGATTACAGTTTCATTCCGTGATTGTTCCTTATTGTGATTGGAAATTTAAATCAAAAGAAACAATTGTTTGGTGTGGGGCAAAATCCGGATATTATGATTTAAATTTGCTTCCGGTGTCTTATTCCAAAGGCATGAAAGATAGTATTTTTGAAGAGGAATATATTGAAGAAACTCTTTTTACTTGGATGGATAATCTGAATGAATTGTATGTTGCCTTTACTCGTGCGGAAGACAATCTGTTTATCCTTTCCAAAGAAGGGGAGATAAAAAATAATCTTTCAACGGCAGCTCATCTTTTATACGCCGGAATCGGAAGTTTCGTTGAAGCTTGGGACAAAGAATCCAATCATTTTGAAAAAGGAGCGATTGAAACTTATCAACCCCAAGAGATAAAAGACAATAAGAATGAAAACCCTTTGAGACAAACCCCTCCGCCTCTTCCGACAAAGTTTATTTCACATTCCGTAAAAAATGAAAAAATTATTTTCAGGCAATCCAATCAGTCGCGCGAGTTTTTATTTCCCGATCGTCCTACTAAAGAACAATATGTAGCACATGGAAATATCATGCATAAGCTTTTTGAACAAATAAATACGTTGGATGATATTGATTCTTCCATTCAAACCTTAATTATGGAAGGCGTTATTGTGCCCGAAAAAGCGGAAGAATATCGAAAAGATATAATATCTGCCATAGAAGAATCGAATGTGGAGCATTGGTTTTCGGGAAAATCTATTAATTATCACGAAGCAACTATTCTTTTAGAAGAAGATGGCGAAGTTATTCAGAAGCGTCCCGACAGGATATTGTTCTCGCCCGAACAAACAACCGTTATCGATTTCAAATTTGGCATTCCACATAAGAAATATCACAAGCAAGTCCGCCAATATATGGATTTATTAGAATCTATGAACTATCCCAACGTCAAAGGCTTCCTTTGGTATGCCGAAGAAAGAATCGTTGAGGCGGTGTAAGTTTTAGAATTTGACTAAGAAGAAGAAAGATATGGATGTAAATCAACGAAGAGATCTCTTATTGAAACTTTTTATATTATTTATTCTATTGTTGTGTCCTTGTATTGGAGAATCAAATAATATCATTCAGCAAATTGATTCTGTTTCTCAAGAAATTGAAAGAACTGCTCTCTATAAAGGAGCTGAAGCTAAAGCGAATATAAATGCATTGTACAAAATTGCAGAGACTTATCCAAATGATTCAAGATTTTATATGCGTACGCTTTACTTGGAAACCTATTTTAATAATGTGCAAGGCGTTACTGATTCGACTTTGATTTCTAGAATAAAAACAAGTCTTGATTTATGCGATAGACAAAAATATCCTTTTGAAAAAGCTTTATTACATTATACGTTGGCTTTGGGTTATTATAATGTAGGCAATTATTCCGATGCATTTGTGACGGGACTACAAGCTTTGGAAGAGTTCAAACCACTTAATGATCGAAAGTTTATTATGAAAACGTATAATTCTTTAGGAAATATATGTTCTTCCATTAAGAGTGATAATATGGCGGAAGATTATTATAAGCAAGCACAAGCATATTTGGATCCTTCGCAGATTGAATATTACTCTTCACGCTCTAATGTTTATATGACATGGTCACATTCTTCCATAAGAAGACAAGAAGCCATTGACTCTTTATTAAGCTTACTCCCTATTTTTGAAGAAAAAAAGGAAATAGGTCTTCAAACGGTTATTCTCCTAAATATAGGAACCTGCTATCAGATAAATGGAGAACTAGAAAAAGCTTATTCTTATTTTCAATATATATTGGATTTTATGCAATATATAGATAATAATAGGTTGAAATTTTCATTAT
>DAIPZW010000049.1:0-8779 GCA_036781965.1 Bacteroidales bacterium | reverse complement strand
TTCATCCTCTGAGGATCGGGGCTTCATCCTCTGAGGATGAAATCTGACTGATTTGAAAAAGAAAAAGGTGTCTCGTACATGAAGAGACACCTTTTTATAAGTATTAAGTCGTTAATCAACTTTCTATTATCATTTCATCGAAAGTACGAGAACGTCCTGAAGCTTCCTGCATTCTTTCAAAGTCTTCTTTATTTCCGACAATCAATTTGTCGTACTCTTTAAGACCTGTACCTGCAGGGATTCTGTGTCCACAGATTACATTCTCTTTCATACCTTCTAATCTATCTACTTTTCCTTGAATAGCAGCCTCGTTCAATACTTTCGTTGTTTCTTGGAAAGAAGCAGCCGACATAAAGCTAGATGTTTGAAGAGCGGCACGAGTAATACCTTGTAACACCTGATTAGCTGTTGCAGGAATTGCATCACGCACTTCAACCAATTTCATATCTCTACGTTTCAAAGTAGAATTTTCATCGCGAAGTTTACGAGCAGTAACAATTTGTCCCGGTTTAAGATTAGGTGAATCACCGGCATCCATTACTACTTTCTTGCCCCAAATGCGATCGTTTTCCTCCATCACTTCATGCTTATCAGCTAATTGTTGTTCCAAGAAACGAGTATCTCCCGGTTCTACAATTTCAACTTTACGCATCATCTGACGTACGATTACTTCAAAGTGCTTATCATTAATTTTTACCCCTTGTAAGCGGTAAACATCTTGAACTTCGTTCACAATGTACTCTTGAACTGCTGTAGGCCCACTAATTGCCAAAATATCAGCAGGAGTAGTAGCCCCATCAGAAAGAGGAGTACCTGAACGAACATAGTCATTCTCTTGCACTAATATTTGTTTAGAAAGAGGCACAAGATAAGTTTTATATTCGCCTGTTCTTGAAGTTACTATAATTTCACGGTTACCACGTTTAATCTTACCGAATGAAATTTCTCCGTCAATCTCCGAAACAACAGCAGGATTAGACGGATTACGAGCCTCAAACAATTCAGTAACACGAGGAAGGCCTCCCGTGATGTCCCCTGTCTTACCAACTGCACGAGGAATCTTAACAATAATATCTCCCGGTTTAACCTCTACATTTTCTTCTTTTACGACGTGAGAACTTAACGGTAAGTTATAGGTTTTAAGAACAGTACCATCTTTAGCTATGATTTGCGCTGCAGGAACTTTAGTACGATCGCGAGATTCTATAATCACGCGCTCTTTCAACCCTGAAACTTCATCATATTCTACTTTATAGGTAACGTTCTCAACCAAGTTCTCAAACTTGATCTTACCCGAAAATTCTGTAACAATAACAGCATTGAATGGATCCCATTCTATAATTGCATCGCCTTTCTTGATTGTATCTCCATTCTTAAAGAACAATTTAGAAGCATAAGGGATATTATGTGTCGCTAATACAATATTAGTTGTCGGATCAACAATACGCATTTCCGAAAGTCGGCTAATTACGATTTGACAAGAATTACCCATATCGTCTGTTGTATCAACAGTACGTAATTCATCAATTTCTAATAATCCATCGTATTTAGATATATATTTACTCTCCGTTGCGATATTAGAAGCAATACCCCCTACGTGGAAAGTACGTAATGTCAACTGTGTACCCGGCTCACCAATAGATTGAGCTGCAATAACTCCAACAGCTTCTCCTTTTTGAACCATTTTGTTTGTCGCCAAGTTACGTCCGTAACATTTTGCACAAACACCTTTCTTAGATTCACAAGTGAGTACCGAACGAATTTCAACACGTTCTATCGGAGAATTTTGAATTTGCTCTGCAACCTCTTCGGTAATTTCTTCTCCCGAAGCAACAATCACGTGTCCTTCTGTCGGATGAGTAATATCATGAACCGAGATACGACCTAAGATTCTTTCATAAAGAGAAGCTACAACTTCTTCATTATTTTTCACTTCAGTGGCTATCAAACCCCGTAAAGTACCGCAATCTTCTTCCGTAATAATAACATCATGAGAAACATCTACCAAACGACGAGTCAAATAACCCGCATCGGCAGTTTTCAAGGCAGTATCCGCAAGACCCTTACGAGCACCGTGAGTAGAAATAAAGTACTCAAGCACAGAAAGACCTTCTTTGAAGTTGGACAAAATCGGGTTTTCAATAATTTGTCCTCCTTCGGCTCCGGCTTTTTGTGGTTTAGCCATCAATCCCCTCATACCGGAAAGCTGACTAATCTGAGCTTTAGATCCCCGAGCTCCTGAATCCAACATCATATATACAGAGTTGAATCCTTGATCATCAGTCTTTAATTGATCTATTAGGATAGAAGACAATTTATTGTTGATATTTGTCCAAATATCAATGATTTTGTTATAACGTTCATTGTTCGTGATGAATCCCATGTTATAAGTGGACATGATTTCATCTACTTCTTCGTATCCTTTAGTTACAAGTATTTCTTTTTCTTTCGGAATAATAATATCATCCAAGTTAAAGGACAAACCTCCTTTGAATGCCATTGTATATCCCAAATCTTTAATATCATCTAGGAATTGAGCTGTTTTAGCAACTCCACAAACTTTGATAACTTTACCAATGATATCACGCAAAGATTTTTTAGAAAGGATTTCATTGATGTAGCCTACTTCTTTAGGAACGACTTCATTAATCATAATTCGTCCGACAGAAGTTTCATGAAGCACGCTGACGATGCTTCCATTCTCATCTACATCATCTACATATGCTTTTATTTTGGCATGAATGTCTACTTGTCCTTCATTATAAGCGATAATAGCTTCTTCAGCACCGTAGAATATTAATCCTTCTCCTTTTGCTCCATCACGAAGTTTAGTTATATAATATAGACCTAAAACCATGTCTTGAGAAGGCACAGTAATAGGAGCTCCATTCGCAGGATTTAAGATATTATGAGAAGCCAACATCAACATTTGAGCCTCCAAAATAGCTTCATTTCCTAAAGGCAAGTGAACAGCCATTTGGTCTCCGTCAAAGTCGGCATTAAATGCAGTACAAGAAAGTGGGTGAAGTTGAATTGCTTTTCCTTCAATCATTTTTGGTTGGAAAGCCTGAATACCCAAACGATGCAATGTCGGTGCACGGTTTAATAATACCGGATGACCTTTCATTACATGTTCAAGAATATCCCATACTACAGGATCTTTTCTATCAACAATTTTCTTTGCAGACTTAACAGTTTTTACAATACCACGATCTATCAATTTACGGATAACAAATGGTTTGTAAAGTTCTGCTGCCATATCTTTTGGAAGTCCACATTCGTGCATCTTCAACTCAGGTCCGACAACAATTACCGAACGAGCAGAATAATCGACACGTTTACCTAATAAGTTTTGACGGAAACGACCTTGCTTTCCTTTCAAACTATCAGATAATGATTTCAATGGACGATTGGCATCTGTTTTTACTGCACTTGATTTACGTGAGTTATCAAACAATGAGTCCACCGCTTCTTGAAGCATCCGTTTTTCATTACGAAGGATCACTTCTGGAGCTTTTATATCAATTAGTCTTTTCAGGCGATTATTTCTGATAATTACTCGACGATACAAATCATTCAAGTCAGATGTAGCAAAACGTCCTCCATCCAATGGAACCAAAGGGCGCAATTCCGGTGGAATAACCGGAACTACTTTCACAATCATCCATTCGGGACGGTTAAGATTTTTAGATTGACGGAAAGCTTCAACAACTTGTAAGCGTTTTAATGCTTCATTTTTACGTTGTTGAGAAGTATCCGTACTTGCTTTATATCTTAAATCATAAGACAAAGTATCTAAATCCAAACGGGCAAGCAGATCATATATAGCTTCCGCTCCCATTTTTGCAATAAATTTATTTGGGTCTGAATTGTCCAATTGTTGATTGCCTTGAGGAAGTGTATCTAAAATATTTAGATATTCTTCTTCTGAAAGTAAATCATTAATTTGAGTTTCAGTTTTTCCCGGTTGAATAACGACATAACGTTCGTAGTAAATAACCAAATCTAATTTTTTCGTTGGTAAACCTAATAAATAACCTATCTTATTTGGCAAAGAACGGAAATACCAAATATGAGCTACAGGCACTACCAACTGAATATGCCCCATTCGTTCACGACGAACTTTCTTTTCTGTAACTTCAACTCCACAGCGGTCACAAACAATACCTTTATAACGTATTCTTTTATATTTACCACAATGGCATTCAAAGTCTTTTACAGGCCCGAAGATACGCTCGCAAAACAAGCCATCTCTTTCCGGTTTATAAGTACGATAGTTAATTGTTTCCGGTTTTAAGACTTCGCCATGTGATTGAGCTAGAATCTCATCCGGAGATGCCAAACTAATGGTTATCTTTGAAAAACTATTTCTTTGTTTGGTTTCTTTTCTAAAAGCCATATTTCTGTGTGATATTTAACAATTTATTCTAAGGTAACATTTAGAGCCAAGCCATTCATCTCATGCAATAATACATTTAATGATTCCGGAATACCCGGATTAGGCATTGAATCTCCTTTAACAATAGCTTCGTAAGCTTTTGCACGACCTACGACATCATCCGACTTAATGGTAAGAATTTCCTGAAGTATGAATGATGCTCCAAAAGCTTCTAGTGCCCAAACCTCCATCTCTCCGAAACGTTGACCTCCAAATTGAGCTTTACCACCCAACGGTTGTTGCGTAATCAAAGAATATGGACCAATAGAACGAGCATGCATTTTGTCATCCACCATATGTCCCAACTTCAGCATATATATTATACCCACTGTTGCCGGTTGATCAAATCTTTCTCCTGTTCCTCCATCAAACAAATAAGTTTTACCGGAACGAGGAACGCTAGCTTTATCTGACCACTCATTTAAGTCATCTAATGAAGCTCCATCAAAAATAGGAGTAGCAAACTTGATTCCAAGTTGTTTTCCTGACCAACCTAATACAGTTTCAAATATTTGCCCCAAGTTCATACGAGAAGGCACCCCTAGAGGATTCAAAACTATATCTACAATGGTTCCGTCTTCAAGGAAAGGCATATCTTGATCTCGTACAATACGAGAAACAATACCTTTATTTCCGTGACGTCCTGCCATCTTATCTCCTACTTGTAATTTGCGTTTCTTCGCAATATATACCTTAGCCATTTGAACAATACCTGTTGGAAGTTCATCTCCAATCGTTTGATCAAACTTAGCTCGTTTAAGCTCAGCATCTAATTCTTTATATTTTTTCAAATAATTAGATATAAGCTTATTTATTAATCCATTCTTATCTGCATCAGCAATCCATTTGACTAATTGAACAGATGAATAATCAATCTTTAATAGATTTTCTTTCGTAAACTTAGTTCCTTTCGGAATTAAATCTACGTTTAAGAAATCTTTTATTCCTTGTGATGTTTTTCCTGAAGTTAATTCAAGCAACTTATCAACAAGTTGATTCTTAAGATTATTTGCTTTTGTTTCAAACTCTTCATCTAATTGAGGTAAGCGAGCTTTGTCACTCAAACGAGAACGTCCTTTTTTAACTGCCTTAGAGAATAAATTACGTCCAATAACAACTCCTCTCAATGAAGGCGAAGCTTTCAATGAAGCGTCTTTAACATCTCCAGCTTTTTCTCCAAAGATAGCACGAAGTAGTTTTTCTTCCGGACTTGGATCAGATTCTCCTTTTGGAGTAATTTTACCAATAAGAATATCTCCCGGTTCTACATGAGCCCCTACTCTGATAATTCCGTTTTCGTCCAAATCTTTTGTTGCTTCTTCGCTAACATTTGGAATATCGCTAGTTAATTCTTCAATACCGCGTTTTGTTTCTCTTACTTCCAAGATATATTCATCAACATGAACTGAAGTAAAGATATCTTCACGAACAACTCGCTCGCTAATCACAATCGCATCCTCGAAGTTATAACCTTTCCAAGGCATAAATGCAACTTTCAAGTTCTTACCCAATGCTAATTCTCCTTTTTGAGTAGAATAGCCTTCTGTAAGAATTTGATCTTTTACCACGCGATCCCCTTTTCTAATTATAGGTCGGAGGTCTATGGTTGTATTTTGATTTGTTTTTCTGAATTTAGGTATAGAATATGATTTTACCGAAGTATCAAAGCTTACAAAATTTTCATCTTCTGTTCTATCATATTGGATGTCAATACGTGTTGCATCAACATAAACAACAACGCCATCTTCTTCTGCTGTAATTTGAGTTCTTGAATCACGAATCAATTGACCTTCAACACCAGTTCCTACAATAGGAGCTTCCGGATGTAATAAAGGAACAGCTTGGCGCATCATATTAGAACCCATCAATGCACGGTTAGCATCATCATGCTCCAAGAAAGGAATCAAGGAAGCAGCAATAGATGCAATCTGTGTAGGAGATACGTCCATTAGCTCTACTTCGGGAGGAGAAACCAATGGATAATCAGCATCTTGTCTTGATTTCACACGAGTACGGATAAATGTTCCATCATCATTTAGAGGAGCATTTCCTTGTGCAATAATTTTACCTTCTTCTTCTTCAGCAGTAAGATAAACAAGTCCTCCTTGAGATAAATCTACTTTTGCACTCTCTACCTTACGATAAGGAGTTTCAATAAATCCAAGATTATTGATTTTTGCATATACACATAAAGAAGAAATCAATCCGATATTAGGACCTTCCGGTGTTTCAATCGGACATAAACGACCATAATGTGTATAGTGAACGTCACGAACCTCAAAACCTGCTCTCTCGCGAGATAATCCACCAGGTCCTAAAGCAGACAAACGACGTTTATGAGTTATTTCGGCCAATGGATTGGTTTGATCCATGAATTGAGATAATGCATTTGTTCCAAAGAAAGAATTAACTACAGACGAAATAGTCTTGGCATTAATCAAATCTATCGGAGTAAATACTTCATTATCTCTTACATTCATCCGCTCACGAATAGTACGAGCCATTCGAGCTAAACCAATGCCAAATTGATTATATAATTGTTCACCAACTGTACGAACACGACGGTTGCTCAAGTGGTCAATATCATCCACGTTGGCTTTAGAATTAATCAACTCTATTAAATATTTGATGATTTCAATAATATCTTCTTTTGTCAACACTTTCACATCAATAGGTGTTGACAAGTTTAATTTCTTATTAATCCGATAACGACCTACTTCTCCTAAATCATATCTTTTTTCTGAGAAGAATAAATTATGAATAACTTCTCTTGCACTTGCATCATCCGCAGGATCTGCATTCCGCAATTGACGATAAATATAAACAACAGCATCTCGCTCAGAGTTACTAGGATCCTTCTGCAATGTATTATATATAATTGCGTAATCGGATTGATTTTGATCGTCTTTGTGCAATAAAATTGTTTGCACACCAGAATCTAAAATTTCCTGTACATGATCCGGTTCCAAGACCACTTCTCGGTCAATTAATACTTCATTACGTTCTATAGAAACAACTTCTCCGGTATCTTCATCCACGAAGTCTTCTATCCATGTCTTTAATACACGTGCCGCAAGTTTACGACCGATTGATTTATTAAGGTTGGTTTTATTTACTTTAACTTCTTCAGCTAAATTAAATATTTCTAGAATGTCTTTATCGCTTTCAAATCCAATTGCTCTCAAAAGAGTTGTAACAGGCAATTTTTTCTTTCGATCAATATATGCATACATTACATTATTGATGTCTGTAGCAAATTCAATCCAAGAACCCTTAAATGGAATTATCCTTGCAGAATAAAGTTTTGTACCATTTGAGTGAAGACTTTGACCGAAGAATACACCTGGTGAACGATGAAGCTGAGAAACAACCACACGCTCTGCTCCGTTGATTACAAAAGTTCCTTTCTCAGTCATATAAGGAATCGGTCCAAGATATACATCTTGAATGACTGTTGCGAAATCTTCATGTTCCGGATCAGTACAATATAACTTTAGTTTTGCCTTTAAAGGAACACTGTAAGTTAATCCTCTTTCAATACATTCATCTATTGTATAACGAGGAGGATCTACAAAATAATCTAGGAACTCTAGAACGAAGTTATTGCGAGTATCCGCAATCGGAAAGTTTTCTGAAAAAACTTTGTATAACCCTTCATTCCTTCTTTTTTCTGTAGGAGTATCTAACTGGAGAAAGTCTTGAAAAGACTTCAGTTGTACTTCGAGAAAATCCGGATATTGATAAGGATTTTTTATCGAAGCAAAATTTATTCTTTGAGTGTTTATTGATATAGAAGACATTTATTAATAAGATTTGGAACCTGAAATAATGTTAGACACAAAAAGGTTAAGAACCTATCTCGAAGGAAGGTTCTTAACCAAAGACTTTGTTTGAGCGAGATTATTTAAGTTCAACCTCTGCTCCTGCTTCTTCTAATGATTTTTTCAATGCTTCAGCTTCGTCTTTTGCAACGCCTTCTTTAATAGGAGCTGGAGCACCATCTACGATATCTTTAGCCTCTTTAAGACCAAGACCTGTTAATTCTTTTACTAATTTTACGATTGCCAATTTTTGGCCACCAGCTGATTTCAAAATTACATCAAAAGATGATTTTTCTTCAGCGGCATCAGCAGCACCTCCGGCAGCTGGACCAGCAGCAACAGCAACAGCTGCAGCAGCAGGTTCAATTCCGTATTCTGTTTTTAATATCTCAGCAAGTTCGTTTACTTCCTTTACGGTTAAGTTTACTAATTGTTCAGCAAAAGCTTTCAAATCTGCCATTCTAGTATAATTTAATTTGTTTATAATTTTTATTTTATCTTTCTGATAGAGTTTTTAATA
>DAIPZW010000048.1:0-8783 GCA_036781965.1 Bacteroidales bacterium | reverse complement strand
AAAATTAAGTTTGTTAAGAGATAAAAGAGAACCGGAAATATCAATAGTCCGGGATACCAATCCAAAAGCTTCATCCAAAATCGAGGTTTAGTTCCGTAAAGTCTGCGTAAACCGGCAAAACAGAAACCCAAATAGAGAACGGACTCTAAAGTAATCAGTACCGCCATGTCTTGCATGATCTTAGTGTTATTAAGATAATCGCCAAGCTCGGATTTGGATTGATTGATGGCATAAGGATAAACTAATTGAATAAATATTCCGCAAACCAACCCTAATATAGCACTTTGCCACCATTTCCAATAGCTTTGCTTTAGAATGGTATTTATAATAATAAATAGAAACAGTATCAGTATAATGTACTCCATTAATCAATTATCATTAAACAGTTATCAGTTGTCTTTTTCTTCTTGTTTCTTTCTTTTTTTTCTTAGGATAAACAATAGAATTATGAAGGCGACAAGGACGATTGATATAATCAAAATGCCATTTAAGTTGTTCTTTTCTCCTTGTTCTCCTAGGTTCGTTTCTTGTTTGGATAATACCATTCCATTATCTACATTTTCAGATGAAACGGAAGCATTCTTCATCTTATCTACTTGTTTTTGATAGTCAGAAGCTTGTTGCTGATCCACTTGCTGTTTAATATAATCTTGAAGTTTGGTATTATTGCCGGCAAATCCGGTTCCGCTTGCTCCGAAATCTTTTACAAGTTCTGTATGAAGATTAGCAATATCAGCTAATTGTTGTTCTGTTGCTTGCCACATTCCCTTACGAGCGGTTTCTAACATCACCGCTGTGACTTCTTGTAAGGCTTGTGGGTTTTCATTGCGGAAGAAGTTCTCCGTACCTAAGTTGTATTCATCTTTCACATACACCTCGTAGAACTTATCCCACATTTCATTATCAATAGCTGTCGGTTTCATCACATTCCAGCCATAAGTATTGGTAACCACTTCCGTAATCTGAGATGCACTTGAAGCATTTCCTTTCATGACTTCTTTGATATAAGTAGGATTAAAGACTGTGGAACGAGCTTCTATGCCAATGGCTTCTTTAAGTTCTTGCATTTTAACGTTATTGCGATTACGATAATCTGCAAAATAAGCTTCAGGATCTTTTCCGGTCACGTTTCTTACAGCAAGATTCATTCCTCCCATAAATTCATAAACATGATCCAAACTTAAAGCTCCCCAAGTATTACTTTGTCTAGGTTGTACAACTACATCCGTATTATGAAGCACCGCACGAAGTAAACCGGCTTGATATTTACCCCAATTATCGTTGCCATCATAAATAGCTCCAACATTTTGAATGTAGGTATTCGCTATCTCATTTTCATTTTCCCAACGATCTCCGCTAGTAACCATTTCTTGAATGCCTGTTCCATACATTCCATTAATTCCTCCGAAGACACGTTGTGTAGAAAGTTCTCTTGCTTCTTTTGGAGATATTCCTTGTTCTACTAATTGTCGCTCTGTCTCGACCGCACTATTAGATACATAGTTGTCAAATTTATCATTCGTAGAAGCTGCAGCTATTTCAACCGCGCGATTAATTAAAGCTAAGCGTGAAGCCGCTAAATCCCGGAATTGTCCGGAAGTTTGAACTACTACATCAATACGCGGTCTGCCTAATCTTTCGGGAGATATGAGTTGAAGGTCGGAAACTCTACCAAATCCATCTCTTACAGGTTCAACTCCTAACATATATAAGACTTGAGCTAAAGTAGCTCCTTCTGTTTCGATAAATTCACTGCTCCAAAATGTATAACTAACCTTACGAGGATAAGTTCCATGTTGCTTTTGGTATTGTTCTAAAGTAGCATTCACCAAAGTAATCCCTTTGTCCCAAGCTGCTTCGGTAGGAGTTGCCTCTGCATTGATTGCATAAAGATTTCTTCCGGTTGGGACTGCATTTGGATTAGACACAGCATCACCTCCTGAGGATGGAACGATATATCCACCGTTCAAAGCATTGATTAAACCATTGAATTCTAGAGTTGGGCTTTCTTCTAATGCTTTTTTATAGGATGTAATATTATTGATAGTACGTTCAATTTCAACAACAGCCCGTGCTTGCGCTTTTTCTTCTGCAGTGTATTCTTGTTCCTCTCTCGAACCACTTTTCTTTGTATCAGAAGGTTTCTTATTACTATTAGGAGATGTAGCCATCATGGCTTGCATCATCGCAGAACGTTTAGGAGTTAAAACTTCTTTAGCATAAGCTAACTCTGTCTTAGTTATATTAGCAACTGAACAAATTAGATCTTCATTGACCGTCGCACCATTCAAGATGCGATTAACTAATGTTTGAGTAGGTTGTAAATAAGTTCTTGTGAAGTAAGATTTATTTTTCAATTGTTCCTCCGTAACTTTACCCTTAAGTCTATCCAAATTAGCCAAACTATAAGCTATTGGATCGGCACTCATTGCTAATACAGTGGAATGAATTTTATCTTTAGAATAAGACTCTCCTGAAGTATAGAGTTGTCCGGTCATCTTTTCATTCGCAATCTCTTCAGCAAAGTTTTCAATCTTTTCTACTTCCTCTAAAGAATAAGAAGTGGTTGGGATACTATCTAATCGTAAGTCGCGATGTAATCCCATTTTCAAAACTAATTTCTTAATCTCCAATCCTGTTGGTTCGTCTTCCGTTTTATAATACTTTTGAATAGCATCTTGTAAGTCTTTGAACTGAGAACGCATAGCCGTTTCCATGAAAGGAGGAGTCAAATACGAAACAGTTGTAGCATAAGAACGGCGTTTTGCCATCATGCTTTCACCAATATTCCCAATAGTATAATAATAGAAATGAGGAACATTACCTACTAAGCGATCCGGCCAATCATAATTGCGCAATGCCAACTGTTTGCTTGGAGTAAACTCTAAACTTCCGTGAGTTCCGAAATGAAGCATGGCATCTGCCTTAAATCCATATTGAGTCCATAGGTAAGAAGCAATATAAGTATGAGGAGGCGCAGACTTTGTTCCGTGTACGATTGCAAATTCATCATCTCCTAATCCAGCCATCGGTTGAGGAAGTAAAACAATATTTCCAAGTTCAATACGTGCTACACTTAAATAAGATTGTCCTTCTTTTTGTACAGCCATATATCGTCCGGGTGCTTCGCCATAAGCATTTGTTACATCTTGATATAAGCCTTCGGGCAATGATTTACGTATCCAAGATTCATAAATTGATTTTTCAATCAGCTCCGGCTTCCCTGTTTTCAAAAATTCATCAAATGAACCTTCCGCATAAGGACTCATAATAGCCCCTTGTGTCATTAATAATTTTTCAAACTCATTGATTGTTGAAGGAAGGTTATCTATTTTATATCCTTCCGCTTGTAATCTTTTTAGGAAATTATACAAAGAAGGAATAGTTTCTAGTCCTTGAGCAGTAAGAGTAGATTGTCCTGCTCCTTTGAAATAATAGATTGCTAATTTCTTATCCACATTCTTTTTATGTTTTAAAGAAATGTGGTTATTTACTATTTGAGTAAAATTATCTAAGCGTTCGGGGATTGCTTTGAATAGGTATAATCCGTCTTCATCTACTACTTGTGCATTCAATACATAAGGATAAATAGCACCATCTAGTTCCGGCATTACGATACTCTGAGAAATAAATCCTCCCATCATACCATTAGGATCTTTTTCCCATTCTTCTTGAGTTTGTAAGATAGTAAGCGGAGCGAAGATCGGAATGTTTTGTTCTTTAAGCCATTCGACACCAGCTTCTCCTTGTCCCATAGCTAAACGTCCATGAGCAAAGTAAACAACTGCATCGGGTTTAATTTCTTTTAAGAAGTCAAAACGTTTCATAAAAGAAGAAACAGGGTAAACATTTAAGCCGGAATGTTGTAAGGAAACGATCAAGCTATCCACATTATCTTTATTTCCACTAAATGGATCATTAAGTCCACCTGTAATAACTACTTTCGGTGCATTCTCAATAAAGAATCCGTTTGACTTCAAATAATTTTCATATTCATCTACTTTAGAAAAGGCAACATCTTCATCCAAATGATACAAAACATCAGACGCACTCTTAACTAATGAATCAGGTTCGGTTACAAAATATTTCTTTTTGTCTATATTCTTACGCACGTAGCGAGCAAAACTTTGGTAGTTTCTTTTATTTCCATTGCCTAAGAATCCATCAATAGCAATTTTCTCTAAATCATTTAAACTACTGATTTTATTTTCCGGCGAAGTTGGAGCATATACATGAAGAGGCAGTCCTTTATCGACTAATTTTTGAATTTGTTCGCGTTCTTCGGCAGTTAAATTTAATCCCATTCCAAAAGCAATGACAAAATCATAACTTCCTAATTTATCCAATTCATCGGTCGTTATTTCTTTATAGCTTATGTTCTTGTCTTGATTCGCTCTAATAATACTAGTTGTTTGGAAGGGTTGAAAGTTTACTAAAGCAATACGCGTAGTAGAAGCTGTTTTATTCCAATAAATCCAAACTCCACTAATAAGTATTACGGTAACAAGTGCAAACACTAAATATTTTTTATTCTTAGTCATAAGATTAAGTATGTTATTTTTACCTCTTCATTTTTTTACACAAAGGGAATACAACTAAATTGTTGTATTCCCAAGTGATTAAATTATTGTATTACAAATTTTTACTTTACGATAAATTTCTTTGCTTGACCGTTTATGTTTACAATATAAACTCCTGCTGCTAAATCACCAATAAAGATTGTATTTTGTCCGTTTCCTACTAAATTTTGTTTAACAAGGCTTCCGGATACATTATAAATAGTAGCAGTAGCGTTATTTTGAGTCACAGTCATTTCGATTGTTAATTCATTACCGATAGCATATACTTTCATTTCTGAAGCAACAGGGTTATCGATGTTGTTTCCGCCAAAATATTCATAAGAAAATTGAATATATCCGGCAGCATCCTCTTCTCCTAGGAACTCCTTTAAGTAAACTTTTACATGTTTTCCATTTTGTAATTCGAAAACAATGATTCTCGGATCAACAGTAGTTCCATTCATTCCATAAGTTGCCCAACCATTAGCAGCTTCACAAACTTCCATTTGTAAAGCACGTAAAGGAGGCATACTTGCCATCGATTTGATAAATGTTCCACTAACAAGAGCATCCGCTTGATAGTCTCCTTCAGGAATTTCAGTCAAAGTAGCGTAAGTATGAGCTAAAGGATAAACATCAGAAGTAGTTCCATCAGCATACATAAGTGCTTTTGCTCCATTCGTTCTAATATCCGTGGCATGGAAAGTAATATCCCAATCCGTGCGAGCAGCCCAATCAGCATTTGGAACCTCTGTTCCCACATTGCTTTCTATGTCTGCTAATTCAAATTCGCTTTCTCCTACGACAGTTCCTGTTTCAAAAGAAAAATAGACCCATTTTCCAAAATCAGGAACATTCATAATTGTTCCCTTGATGTTGATTTCACCACCGTTTACATCAACAGTTACATCTGTTGCATAACTTTTCATACTGAAAAAAGACAACATTGCTAATAGAAGTGTAAAAACTTTTTTGTTCATAAGCTTAATTTATTAAATAATAAATGATTTTAATTGATTGATTTATTAATAAACCTTTTTCAAGGTTGTTCTTCTTCTGTTTCTTCTTCCGGTTCTTCCTCTTCTGTGATATTCAAATTCGTAGTGCCATCGGATTGATAAACATAACGCATGGTTACAGTTCCTGATGCTCCATTACTTCCTTTGAAATTCATCAAATGAATTTTGGCATACCTACCTTCGGCAGTACGAACAATAAATGCATGATTTGCATAAACCCAAAGACTAGCCATCATATCTTCTAAGACAGCCCAATCTTTTGTCTCTGAATTAACTCCGGTATAAGCATAAACTAAATCTCCTGCCATCATATTTGTCGTGTCATAAATAACTGAATCTAAGACATCAATCACATATCCTGTAGTAGGAGCTTCCGTGATAGCATCAAAATCAAAAGTAGGTTGAATATATTTTTGAATTCCTCCTCTTCCAACTCCCGACACTCCGCTATTTGATTTAATATTCTGTCTATGAAATGCTAAATCCCAATCAGTGCGATTATACCATTCTTCATTAGCTGCTTCATCCATAACATCGCAAGAGCCAATTATCTCGCCTGTTTCAAAAGAAAAGAAATGCCATAAAGTATAATCACTACAATTATGTATAAGTACACCATCTTGTGGTTCAGTATAAGTAAACAAGTGGTCTTTATCCCACAAATCATCACAAGACGAGAATAAGAAAGCACTCAAAAAAAGAGAAACTATCCCGATTTGCTTAAAATTGCTTATTGTTTTCTTTATATGATTGTTCATCTTAATTTATTCTATGTATAGTAATCTTTTTATATTAGAAATTCACACCCAGGCTTATAAAACAAGTACGCCCCGGATTCGCAGAAGTAGTTCCTGCTTTTACATAATCAAAGAGATTGTTAATTCCGAACTGTAAATTTCCTTTTATATGGTTATGTATAGGAAACTGTTGGTTATATACGAAATTTACCATATAATAATCGTCTGACATAACCTCCTTTTCTTTATTATTCTCAGTAATATATTTAAGAACTCTAGGCGACATATAACGTCCCGATAGTGTTAAGCTGTAAGAAGTGTGATGTTTTTTAGAGATTAATGGTAAATGATTTTTCTTAAATACAGCATTCAGAGTTGCATTGTGTTTACTGCTTCCTGCTAATCTTTGATTTTTGGTTTCATCCATAGCATGTACAAAAGCATATCCCCCTCTTATACTTAAGGAAAGAAGTACGTTCCATTGAACAGATAAATCCACTCCGGTTAGTTTTGCTTCATCTACATTTTTATAAGTAAACGTTTCTTTTTGAAGCTCATCACTATATCCCGGCTCTTCTATAATCTTATTTTCTACCCTATTTTCATAGACAGTAATAGAAGCATTTAGTTTCTTTCCTACGTATTCCGCAGAGATGGCTTTATACCATGATTCTTCGGGTTTTAAGTCCGGATTGCCGAATATATAAAAACTAGTCTGACCTCCTATTTGATGTGGAAAGCTCATATATAATTCTTTTACGGTAGGAGCTTTGAAGCCATTACTGATATTTGCACGAAAGCGGAAGTCATTTAATTTATACATCAATGAAATTTTAGGAGAAAGATAAGCTCCGAACTCAGAGTGATAAGTATAGCGAACTCCAACCAATGCTTCTAAACCGGTATCGGTTTTTAATTCCCCTTGTGTAAATAAATTAAAGTTATTAGCGTCTTTGTCCGCAGGTTTATCTCCAAATTGATTATAGCTAAAGGCTGTTTCATAATTAAACTCCGAGCCGCTCACCAATTGGATGTTTTTATTTATATCCCAAACATCTAATAAACGAAAAGTTGTATTTTCTGATTTATTAGCACGTTGCTTTGGGTCATTAGAAATCGTATATATTATATCGCCGGTGTATTTATCCATGCTACCGGTCAAGGTCAATGCATTATTTGGTGCCATAACATAGTTTACTTTAAGTCCTCCCGTATAATTTTGATCAATACGGTTTTGCAAATTATTTAATAGCCAAATCTTATTTCGATAATAAGTTCCTTTTAGCTCGGCATCTAATTTATCATTGAATTTATATTTCAACACCTCGCCAATACTATAATCAAAATAAGGGTCATTACTTATCCCTAAAGGGCGATTGTCTTTCATAAAATTATAACCGTCCGAACTTTTGGAAGAAAGAATAGTCTTAGAAGTGAAATTGCCGGATTTAAAACCGAAAGAAGCATTTCCAATCCAAGTGTTATACTTAGAATAACGAACCTGAACATCTCCTTCGGTCGGTTTATCCACATCTTTAGTAATGATATTGATAATTGCTCCTATCGCATTAGAACCGTAAAGTACTGAAGATGCGCCGTTAATGATTTCAATTTGTTTGACATCGGCAGTGTTCAAGCGAGTGAAGTTTACATTTTCAGTGCGCTCGTTCACTAATCGTTCGCCATCTACTAAAACCAAGACATATTTGTTTTCAAGTCCGCCGACATTGATATTGTCTCCCATTGCATTGGGCGTAAACATCACTCCGGGTACAAAATTTTCCAAAGCCTCCAATACAGTCGCAGAACCACTCTCTTGAATGGCTTTTCCGGATATTACTTGTGTCAAAACAGGCGAATCTTTCAACGAACGAGCCGTTCGAGTTCCGGTCACAACCACTTCATCCAAGGAAAAATCCTGTTTGTCCACGATTATATCAGGCAAAGTGTTTGCTCCTTCCTTGATTGTTGCCGGCATTTCCTTAAGAACCTCATTCATATAGAAGACCAACAAAGTATAGTTCCCTTTCTGTGCAGAAAACTTGTACTTCCCTTTTTCATCGGTTAATGTTCCGTAATTAGTTTCCGAAAGCATTACGTGCACAGACTCAGCCGGTTTGTTGTCGGTAGTCCGTATTTGTCCTTGTATAAAGGTATTGCTTTTGTTTTGAGCCTGAATAGAAGAACAAGATAAGATCAAAACAATTAGGATGTAAAAATATTTTGTCATTGAGTTATATTCAGTATTTTATCTTTTTATGCCTAAAAAACACCGCAAAGGTAACTGTTAAAAAAATAAGTGTCAATCCCTATTTTTAGTTATTTATTTTCTTGTAATAATTATTTGTTATTAGAGGTGGAAAAGGAGGAGAAGGGAACAAGACATAAGGAGAAAGAAAAAGCTATTTTATCCTCCTAAAATCCGCAGCTGAATTTCTTTGCTATTTCAAAGCAAATACAGTCTTGAT
>DAIPZW010000047.1:0-8890 GCA_036781965.1 Bacteroidales bacterium | reverse complement strand
GCGGAGAGAGAGGGAACGTTTATTCCTTTCTAACCGCCTGATATATAAGCTTTATTATCCTCTGAAATTAGACCGTCCCCGATTTAGGTTTTAGGGAAATTCTGCGATCTTCACCGCATTTCATACTGGTACAAAAATAGTTATTTTTGGGTAGGAACGCAAATATTATTTCAGTTTATTTTTGCTCCTGCATCTATACTGAGAATACAGTTCTGAGAGCAAAAATAATCATTTAAAAAGATATTCGCGTAATTTTTCTACTCCAGCTTTAAATTTCTCGGGATTCGTTTCCTTCAGCCTATGGATGTTTTGAAGTTTCCATTTGACCGACGGGTACTTGCTTAAATCTCCGGCACAGCACCTATCCCATTCCGGATCACCTTGTTCAAATGAAATAAAAAATTCCTTATCCTCCTCTTTGGTAAATAGCTGATTTACTTCCTCTATTAGTTCTTTTCGTGTCGCTTCATAATCTTCGTATGAAAACGGCACATCCGTCATTCCTTCAAACTGTCCTTGCAAGGCATCCCGCTGGTCGATGGGATTGGGTTGCAGGGATTCGAGTATAGGTTTGTCGCTTCCCAATAAGCAAAACATCAGGCCATCTTTCGCCTGATCGAGGGAATCGAACGGCATATATTTACAATCGAAAAGATCTCGCGGATGTTGTCGGCTTAGTGCTGCCGAAATCTTACCGCCATATAACTGTGTAAATGAAACAACCCGTGCTGTGCATCCCATATTAAATTCCGCTTGTGCTTTTGCACAAAGCGATTTATCTTCGGAGACTCCGATAATTCCCCTCTTGGTTCCGTTTACCTCGATTTTTACAGTCGCACCATCCTTAACGCACAACAATTTCCATATATCGGGCTTATGAGTAATCCGAATGCCCGGGATCGTTTTCTCAATCATCTGTTTCAATTCAGCCAAATGAGCATTAATAGCTTTCAGGCTTTCGTCCCGATTCTGAATAGGGATATAGGTGATGTCTATATCAACGGAATAGCGGGGCATATTCTTATGAAACAGGTTGATAGCCGTTCCGCCATGAACCGCAAAGTCCTGAATCCGATATACGGAAGGCATTATTCTGATCAGCAGTGCCACCTGTTTTTTATACAACTCATTCATATTCGTACAACTCTTTGGGAACCGTTATTTTATATTTCGACACATACGCGCCGTTCTTCACAAGCTTATGTTTGGCCGACCCTAAGTCTATTTTGTTGGCATCAAGCAAACCGAACCAGTGATGCCCGGCTTTTTCAGCCATATAGAGAAACATCCGTTTGACTTTCAGGTTGTCGGTGCTTTCCAGCAACTCTTGCACGACATTTGGACGAAGGGTGGTCAATTGTTCCATGATATAATACAGATCCATATACGAATACTGCTTCGTAGTCAGTAAGAGGCATTCCAGAAACGCCTGTTCGGGAACCGAAGCCTGTACATGGGGATAATCGGGATTAAACAGTTTCAATTGCGGCTTGGAAAATATCTCTGTCGTGAAAAATTTGAAAGAGTAATCAAAATCGCTGGTTTTCATCCAGTCGGGAACCGACTCTTGTTTTGGATACCAGACCATTAACATCGGCTTCCCCATAGGCACATAATGATTAAATCCGGCTAGTTCCAAAGCCGAATGAGCAGCTATATGGTAATGCTTTCCCAACTGCCCGTTCCAACTTTCCAACACCGCAAAAGTGCGTAGTTTATCACCAATGCGACACATTACGCCTCGGGATAAAGCCTTCAGCCATCCCGAATCTCGGTAACTCTTCAGCAATTGATCGGAGTAACCATTTTCTTTCAACCAAGCAGAGAAATACAGTCCCCCGGGATTGTTTTCCTGTAACAGTTGGTTGAGTTTATTTCTCTCATCTATACTCATGTTGTATTTCAGAATAATATTTTCAACTGACGTGTTTTAAAACTTCGGATTTCATAGTGATATTGTCTCCAATCAATAGTTATGATTTGATAAATTCATCAATATTTACAAGATTCCTCTCGCCAAACCATCGTTTTAGAGTATTTAAAGCATTGCTATTTATCTCAGAAAGAACAAGTACGGTTAGATCCTCTTCTGCTCTTGAGCATTCAACATAAAACAGGTTTCTTGTTCTTATCTTTCTGTCCTCTTTGTCATCCGAATCATCAAAAAACTTCTCAAAATTATATTGCTGCTTCCATTCTGTATCATCAATAACCGTTAGCACATTTCGATATTCTTCTCCCTTTGTACCATGCTTTGTGGAAAAAACAGTATGGTTTTGAATATGCTCAAAAAAATTAATAATTTCTTGGTATGGTAAATTCATAAATGAGTTGAATAGAACCCTGTCTTTAATTATACGTTCCTTTTCGGTTTCATCAACAATTAAGGATAAATCAGCATTTGTACGTTCTATAAATTTGCTTAGACCTGCAGGTAGTCTGATAATATTATTTTTCGCATTAATACTGTATAGAAAACCAATCGTCAACTTCCCTCTTGTATTTTCAATTTTTTTTAATGCTTTTGATATTATTTGCTTGTGTTTGTGTCTTATCGAAGCATTATAAAAAACGTTACTGTATTTTTTTAAAAAACGAAGAATCTCGTTGTTGTTTTTTGTATTCCAAAATTGCATTAAATGTTCCACCCCTGTTTCCCTTTCTTGGGATGTTTTCTTGTCAGGATAACCAACAAAAAACCTAATAAGGGGATGCCCTCTATCTAAAAGCTTCTCTTTAGTTCTTTGGCCGTATCTCTTATTGAAAACTTCGTACAGTCCTCCAAATCCAGCTCTCTTTGCTACTCTACTATTTGCAAGAACCAAAATTTTATCTTGGCTATCCTCTGCAAAGTCCCATCCATAATCACTTAACTTATGTATTATGTTATCATAGTTTTGATTTTTAAGAGGCTCAATTCGTTTTTCATATTCAGTGATGGTTTCGTCTTTGCTCCGACCATTAGTGCCCTTTTTCTCTTTAGATGGATAGTTGTTACAATATATTAATCTCACACTTCCGTCAATGTCCTTTTGAGGAATTTGTCGAATATTAGTTCTGAAATTATTCAGAAGTCCAATTACCTCTTTAGAAGAACGATAATTCTCTTCTTTTTTAACAAGTTCTATTTTTTTTGTATTCTCGTTTAAGTAGTACTTTTCAAGATCACCAACTCCAATATCATAAATTTTTTGGTGAGAGTCGCCATAAAACCCTAATAAAACTTTGTTCTTATTTCTTTCAAGTAAAAATTCAATAAGAGCAATTATTGTATCTTCTGAGGTATCTTGATATTCATCAACCAAAATATAAGGATATTTTTGTGACAGAATATTTGTTAGCAATGGATTAGACTCAAACATCATTTTCGATAAAACTATTACATCATCGTGATGAAGTTGTCCTCTTTCAAAGTCCCTAAAAGCCGTATCATCATAAAAGACAAAGTCAACTGTTTTAATTCTTTCAGACAAATTTTGCAAATACCGATGCTCTTTCCCTGAATCAGCTTCTTCTTTAAAACGAATTTCGTTTAATTTGCATAATTCTATTTTCAGTTGTTTCTGATAAGACTTAATACAATCCCAGAAAAACTCATGAATTGTAGAAACAGCAACCAGTGGATTGTGTTCTAACCGATTAATTATTTCGTTTTTTGCGACATTTGTATAAGTAATACAAACAATCTTCTGATTATTATACTGAATTTGTTTAGAGTAATTCTCAATTAGAAAATTTAATGTTTGAATCAATGTGTAAGTTTTTCCGGAACCTGCACCTGCCTCCAAAACAAAACTCTTTTTGTTTACAATATGTTCCTTGATTTGTTCAAATGCTGTCATAAACTATCATTTAACATTGTTATCAGCCAACCATTCCAAACCCTCTTTGATGTATAATGGCACATCCCAACTTTTACCAACTCCTTTTTCATCAAAGGTCATCAAGTCAAATGCGAAATTAGTTTTTGCAGAAGAAGTTTTCGGATGCAAATCCCACGCTGTTTTACCGGCCAGATCTGTTGAAGTGTATTGATCTATCACCGAAAAGAATGATTTAATTTTCTTCGTCACACCATTTTCTTCGTAATTTGACTTGAAAAAATCTAGATTAACACCTATAATGGATTCCTCTAAGCTTCTTGCTACATCTTCACCCTCTTTTTCTTTAATTTGATAAGTAATCCTTATTTGTTCACCATCAAATTTCTCATCATTAGCACACGTTCCTAATTCAGCGATTGTTTCTTTTTTAGGAATCCAATCCTTTAATGTTGAGTTTTGGGTTATTGCGCCAACCAGATCGGTTTTACATTTTTCTTTATTATTGGGGTCAACCGAATCAATATCGGTAATGATCAATGTTTTTACTTTTATAAAATGTAATAACTCTTTAAATTTTTGAGTATATGCCCCTCCGACTTCTAATATTGACAAATATTCACTATTCAGGCTTTTAGCAACTTTGTTTATCATTGTAGGCAAAAGCATTTTTTCCGTCACACCCTCAACCATAATCACTTTATCCGCAAAAAATATGTCGCATTTTTGCAGATTCAAATATTGCTTTAAAAATCGAAATGTATCTTTGTCATTTTGATGTTTGAATCCATGAAAATCACTTATTTCCAATAGCCCTTCAGTTTTATTAAAATATCGAATTCTATCAAACCCCTTTTCCAGGTCTATTCCAGCTTCGGCAACAATATGAGATGAATGGGTGGTTATAATTAATTGGATATTAAGTCCTTTTCGTTTAGCATCATTAATCTTCTTTGTGATTTGAGAAATGAAAACTTGTTGCATTTGAGGATGCATATGAGCTTCAGGTTCTTCAATTAATATTGTTAAGAATTCTGATTTTTTTTCTTCAATATTATTTTCAAATCGTGCTATAAAACTGGTAATCTCTAATATCATGAATATAAGGTTACTATATCCAAGTCCATTATAACTTTCCGGCAAGGCTATTTCTCCTCGTTTATAATAATATTTTATGTTGTTTTTGATTACAGACTCCGAATTGAACTCTGAATCTATCTCAATTTCAGGAATTATGATTGGAGTTTGAGCACCAAATTTGTTTAAATCATCTAAAACATCATGCAAAACTTTCTCATACTCAATTTTTAAATTAGCTGATACTGTTTTTAACGTTTTCTCAAGTTGTAAAACATCTTGTTTCCCTTTGTCTCGCTCTCTATAGTAATGAGAGAAACCAATGGCTAAGGTTTTATTCTTATCCGCCTTAGTATCATCAAGTGTCCGGGAGGCTTTGATATCCTCGAATGAAACGATCTTTTCTATTTTATTTTTGAAATTTTGGTCTATTTCTTTTTGATACTCAGACGATTTATCAATTGCATAGCACTTTAACTGATAGTAGTTTTTTAAATTATCTTTTAACCAGAATAGAAGCTCTATATCTTTTTCACTTCTATTTTCAAAAGAGTTGAATAAACCTAAAGTATCTTTGGGTTCAAAGCTAACTAATACTATCGCATCATTACAACTTTCGTCTAGATCTGTTATAAACTCACTCAGATTGATTAGCGAATCTTTATCCTTGTCGTATTCAAAAACTATCTGTAAGTTTACTTTGGGAATCTTGGCTTTTAATTCAATCTCCAATTTTTCTTTTTGCTCTTCGTTAGCTTCCATTAAATATCTATCATAAAGCATTTTGCAATTGCTAAAAACCTGATGTGTATTTTCGGAGAAATCTTCAAATGAGACTTCCTGTGACTTCGTAAATATATTAATTGCTTCAAATAATGAAGTTTTTCCTGTATTATTTTTTCCAACGATCAATGTAATATCATCCTCAATACACACGCTGGCTTTAGATAATAGCCTAAAATTCGATATGTCAATCCTTTTTATTCTCATAATATATAGTGTTGCATTTTTATAATCCACTCTCCAGTCCAAATTCTTCCCTCATCGCTTTGTCAAAAAATTGTTTGTCTTGATAGGTAAAGAATGGCATGCCAAAAATTTTGAAGTCTGTAGTTTGAGTTGAAAAGGTTATTCGTGATTCGACTTTCATGCGTAACAGGAATTTTTCTTTCCAAGCGTCATGTTCTTTTAAATGCCCTCCTTTTGGTTCGATAAAGATTTGCATATTATCGAACCTGCTTGAATCACTTTTTTGTTGCATAAATAGGATAAAGTCGGGTTCAAATCCACGCCCTTCATCAAAGTCATAGAGTTTGATATCTCGCTCATTTCGCACTAAATATACGTCGTTATATTTTTGTACCAACCTCGGGTACAACGATTCCATATATTTAACAAGCTGTTTTTCTTCGGAAGTACCATAGCAATCTTCGTAAGCGTACCAATCAAACTTCATCAAATCCATTTTCAAAAAGTCGTCTTTAGACTCTCGCATAGAAGAACCGAATTCTTTGTCTTCCGATCCATCCAAGGTGATTTTAAGAACTTTGTCCTTAATCAAATCCCTTAGGCTTTTGGGAACAAAATTTTTGCTTCCTCGAACACCTGTTGAAGATTTGCCAAGCATTGGTTCGATTTGTCTCAGGACTTCAATTGCGATCCCCAGTTTGTCTTTCTGAGATAGGTTCTCGACAATTTCTTTTTTTCCTAAAACCGTAACCATCAGATTAGCTAAGTAATCAGGCGATTCGATAAAGTATTTTATAGACGGCAGTGCTGGGAAAATATCCTTTAATGATGAAAATTTGTATGTATCAATACGATTAATCGCTTCCCTTAAAATGTTTTTACCAAAGTTTTCAAGTCGATAGTTCTCGGTGTGAATCGCATCATCACTAACACTGTTCGCTTTCTCAAACACCAGACTTGAACTCATTTCGCCACTTCGAATACGTACCTTAAATGTGTTCTTCAAAATATTTTCTCCAAATGAGTTGATATTCTTATTTACCAAATAGGCTTCCTTCTCATTTGTAAACACATATCCGTTTTGGTATAATTTAGTCTTTTTGAAACTTTCTTTCAGTTTATGAGGAATTTCCCGGGTTTTCTTTGCAATAATACCAGTTTCTTCCATTGCTGTTTGAAGCTCAGAAAGGTATCGCGGATTGTAAGAACTATGGTAGTGTAATTTTTCAACTGCCCGAAGACGATTTTTTATGTCGTCATCATACTTGCGTTGTCCTTGTGGTTTATCTGCCTCAGGAGCTTCAAAGGGCATATATCTTGCACCACGCCCAATAAGTTGAGCTTCCTGCATCGTTGTTTTTCCCGGCTTACCGTCCTTGGCATCACGTCCTTCATACAGACGAACAATATCATAGAGGTTCAATACATCCCAACCTTCGTTGAGCATATCCACTGCAAAAACGGCTCGAAACTCGTTGTTTTTTGCTTCGAGAGAATTTAGCTTCAACTGCTTCTCCGGAGATATGTTATTTCCGTCGACAAGAAGTAAATTGTCTTCTTTGAAATCTTCTTTAAGTTCCAATAGCAGGTTCTCGAATGAGATGTTGTGTTCATCAAAAAAGCTGAATGATTCGCGAATATCCCCAATAGCACCGCTTTTTATTTTTTGTAAATCTGTATTTTTCAATCGTTTGATAGTTTCAACAAACAATTCAAAAAAAGCCTTGTTTTCAGCAATTGTTTTGGACTTTAGCATCATGACAGGTTTTATATCTTGCCCTATTGCTGCAAAAAGCTTCCGTTTATATTGGTTGAGTACTACTGTTTGTATTGCACGATCTATTGGTTGCAGATCGCTTTGAACAACTTCAATATCTTTTGAATATCCATCTTCACGAAATTTGCGAAGTGGGTAATCAAAGAGAATTTTATTGGAATATTTTTCTGCAATATTTGGATCTGAAAGGTCACATGTTGCTGTAAACTCTAACATGGCATTTTCTGTGTTTGAGCGAAAAACACGCATGGCAGTTGTTTCCCAATCGTCTGAAAATTCTCCACCTAATTCTAACTGCGTAGCATCAGGAGTCGCTGTTGTTTTTCCTTTTTTAGTAGAGGTATTAATATGATGCGCCTCATCCGAGATTAAAATAATCTTTTGATCAGCAAAGTCATCATAAGTAAGTGAATTTTCGTGTGGATTGTTAAGCGAGATATGAAGCCCCTGTATCGTTGTTAAACAAAGGTTTATACAGTCGTCGGCAACCCCTTGAAAGTTATCGACAAGTTTTATTTCAACTCTTTCATCCCCAACCTGAATAACCGGAGCAAAAAGATATTTACCCGATGCCTGATTGATAAAGTTCTCCTTTGTTTTTTCTATGATATTGGTGGAGTTTACAAAGAAAAGGAAGTTACGGTACCCTTTTTCATAGAGGTACAGCATTAGTCCTGCCATAATAAGGGTTTTACCGCTTCCTGTTGCCATGTGAAATAGCAACTGAGGCTGACGATCTTTGCCCGTAAAAGTATTTTCCCAATAATTCAAAAAGTATTTGAAACACTCCTCCTGATAGGGTCTCAACTTCAAAGCCGGATTAAGACTTTGAGTAAAATATAGTGGCAACTCAGTTCCTTCGATTGTCCGCTTTCCGAACTCTTCCCGAAGTATATCTTGAAGATTCTTATAGTTAGGTTGCAAAATATTGTTACGCTTTGCCATAAAACAGTTTATTTAGGTTTTTATCCTTAGCTGAAATCGCAAATTCTGCATTATGAATCTCTGAAAGAGGTACATAGAGGAGGTTTTTATCAAGACTTTCAATTAGAAAGAGCTTCATATCTTCCATTGATAAATCGGCAAACTCCGATGCCGCTTCATTAACTATTTTTGGGCTTAGCTTCCAGCTCAAGAATCCAGTGGATTGCATTTGTTCCCAAATTTGGGTTAATTGTTCTTTTGTCGTAGCTTGTTCTATTTCGTCAATAAAAGTCTGATTCGCTTTTGCAAGTTCGCAATAGAT
>DAIPZW010000046.1:0-8899 GCA_036781965.1 Bacteroidales bacterium | reverse complement strand
CGAATCATCCAGTTTCTTTTTCTCTTGGGTCTATCATCGCTTATACGATCCATACTACTTATATAGTTTTCGCCTGATTGAATGGTTTTATAAACAATCCCCCAATCCAATAGTCCGCCCACATTCCGGTCGTCAATAAATATATCTACCGAAAGCTTGCGCGGAATATTAGGTTCTAACCTTTCATCGGGATAATTTTCATTATGAGCATAAAACTCCAAGCCTTGTTTAGCGCAATAGTCAATGGCTTCTTGCAACAATTTCCCTTCGCGCAATGTCCATAATATAAGAGTATGACCTTCTCCTTGTAATCTTTTTAACACATCAATAGCAAAAGGAATAGGAGCTCCTATCCTTGGATATTCATGTTCTACTATAGTTCCGTCAAAGTCCACTGCAATTGTCAACATAGGCTTTATTATTAATTATATTTTGAGTGAATCCGTAAAGTTAGTTCTATTTAATATGGAGCGCCCTAGCGTAATTTCATCGGCATACTCGATTTCGTCTCCTACAGAGATTCCTCTTGCGATGATACTTACTTCCGTTCCGGTCGCGCTTATTTTTTTATAAATATAAAAGCCGGTGGTATCGCCTTCCATCGTAGTGCTTAGAGCCAATATTACTTCCTTTGTACTTTCTGTCTTAACACGCTCCACCAAACTCTCTATTTCTAAATCATTAGGTCCTATTCCGTCCATCGGAGATATAATCCCTCCCAAAACATGATAGAGACCTTTATATTGTCCTGTATTTTCTATCGCCATCACTTCGCGAATATTTTCCACGACACAGATTAAACCGGCATCTCTATTAGGATCTGCACAAATGGCACATAATTCATTATCACAAATATTATGACACATCCGGCAATAGTTCACGTTATTCCGCAAATCTATCAAGGATTTTCCAAACAATTCTACTTCCTCCGGAGCTCTTTTCAGAGAATGTAACACCAAGCGGAGCGCAGTCTTACGACCGATACCGGGCAGTTTTGCAAATTCATTGATTGCATTTTCTAATAAAGTAGATGGATATTTTTGAATCATTCGGTTCTTTGTCAATAGAGTCGCAAAATTATAAAAATATTAGGTGGATTACAAAAGAATAAAGAAATTTAATTATTTTTGCATTTCGAAATAAGTAAAAACTAATCTAATTCTTAAATAATTTATGCACTCTGACGAAAAACCAACGGGTTTGCCGGAAAACGCAACCCGAGAATTAAAAGAAGGCGAAGAGTACATCCCGGTGATGTCTCCTTTGAAAAAGTACAAGGAAGTAACTCCTTATTCGGTTACTATGGGATTACTGATGGCAATCCTATTCTCTGCCGCAGCAGCTTACTTAGGATTGAAAGTAGGTCAAGTTTTTGAAGCCGCTATTCCTATTGCAATTATTGCCGTAGGGGTTTCTGCTGCCACTAAAAGGAAGAACGCTTTGGGCGAGAACGTTATTATCCAGTCAATCGGAGCAAGTTCCGGTGTAATTGTTGCAGGTACAGTCTTTACTATCCCTGCTATTTACATCCTACAAAGCACTTATTCGGAAATGACTGTGAACTTTTGGCAAATATTTGCCAGTTCCGCACTGGGAGGTTTCTTAGGTATTTTATTTCTAATCCCATTCCGGAAGTATTTCGTAGCAGACATGCACGGAAAATACCCATTTCCGGAAGCAACTGCAACTACTCAAGTACTTGTTTCGGGCGAAGCCGGAGGTAATCAAGCTAAACCTTTAGTAACAGCGGGTATAATCGGTGGTTTGTATGACTTTATGTGTTCTACCTTTGGTGCTTGGACTGAAGTGTTATCTACTCGTGCCTTAGAAATCGGGAATACGATTGCTGATAAGTGGAAAATGCTATTTAGCGTTAATACCGGAGCGGCAGTTCTCGGTTTAGGTTATATCATTGGTCTGAAATATGCAGCCATAATCTGTGCAGGTTCATTTTTAGTTTGGTTTATCATAGTTCCTTTGATGTCCGGAATTTGGATGGATACCGGAATAAATGAAATGATAAGCCCCTTAGCTGAAATGTCTCCTGAGGATATTTTTAATACATATGCTCGTTCTATCGGTATTGGCGGTATTGCCATGGCAGGATTGATTGGAATTATCAGATCTTGGGGAGTAATCAAAAGCGCGATAGGCTTAGCCGGAAAAGAGATGTCCGGAAAAGGAGGAAATAAAGACAAAGAAGTGATACGTACCCAACGTGATCTTTCCATGAAGTTTATTTCTATTGCAAGTATCGTAACTTTGTTATTAATCCTAGCTTTCTTTTACTTCGGGGTTATTAATGATATAAAGTTTGCTTTAGTGGGCTGGATAGTAGTTACCATCATTTCATTTTTATTTACAACCGTAGCTGCTAATGCAATCGCTATTATAGGAAGTAATCCTGTTTCGGGAATGACCTTAATGACCTTAATCTTGGCTTCAGTGGTTTTAGTTGCCGTCGGATTAAAGGGAACTGAAGGTATGGTTACTGCTTTGATTATGGGAGGCGTTGTTTGTACCGCTTTGTCTATGGCTGGCGGACTTATCTCCGACTTTAAGATTGGTTATTGGTTAGGGACGACTCCTGCTAAGCAAGAAAAATGGAAGTTCTTAGGAGCCATCGTTTCTTCTGCTACCGTTGCCGGAGTATTGATTCTATTAAATCAAACATTTGGCTTTACCGGGGAAAAAGCTCTTGTAGCTCCTCAAGCAAATGCTATGGCAGCTGTGATAGAACCTATGATGGGCGGACAAGGAGCTCCTTGGGTTTTATATGGCGCAGGCGCTATTTTGGCATTACTTCTTACTTGGTTGGGAATTCCTGCCTTGCCTTTCGCATTGGGAATGTTTATTCCTCTTCAACTAAACGTTCCATTGTTGATTGGAGGATTTGTTTCTTGGTTTGTAAGCTCTCGTTCTAAAGATGCAAACTTGAATAAAGCAAGATTCGACAAAGGAACATTATTAGCTTCCGGACTTATTGCCGGAGGAGCCCTAATGGGAGTGGTTAGTGTAATACTTAAAGTATTTGAATTAGACTGGGAAATGACAACTTGGATGGCTAATCCTTGGATGCCATTAGTTTCATTGATCGTTTACGCACTTCTTATTGTATATCTTGCACGAGGAAGTATGAGTGCAAAGAAAAATAACTAATACTTACTTACTATTTACTTGAAAAAGGGGGAAAGACTTCATTGCTTTTCCCCTTTCTGTTTTCTGCTTGTTCCTTTCCAAATCATCGCTTAAACATTAATTGATTTACGATTAATCGCAAATTCTTTCTGCTTTCTGTTTTCTGCTTGTTCCTTTTATTTATCTTTGCACTTTGAATTAAACAGAAAACAATGAAACCAACACTATTAGTAATGGCTGCCGGAATGGGTAGTCGATATGGAGGACTTAAACAATTGGACGGAGTGGGCGTTCATGGCGAGACGATTATGGATTATTCAGTCTATGATGCCGTGAGAGCCGGATTCGGGAAAATAGTATTTGTCATCAGAGAGTCGTTTGAGCAAGATTTCAAAGATAAGGTTTTAAGCAAATACGAAGGTTTGGTGGATACTGAAATTGTGTTTCAATCATTGAATAAAATACCTCGTCCTGAGCTACTTAATCCGGAAAGGGAAAAGCCTTGGGGTACTAATCATGCGATTATGATGGGTAAAGAAGTGATCAACGAACCGTTTGCCGTTATCAACGCCGATGATTTCTACGGACGCGACAGTTTTCGTATTATTGCTGATTGCTTAAGCAATTTGACTTTGGTCGAGAAAGGCAAGTTTTGTATGGTTGGTTATCGTTTGGCAAATACTTTGTCCGAGAGTGGTTCCGTATCGCGTGGTGTTTGCGAAACGAATGCAGCGGGCGAGTTGCAGTCTGTCGTGGAACGTACGCATATTGTTCGAGATGAGGACAATATAATTAAGTATAAAGAAAACGAAACATTCTATCCTTTGGAAGATATTACTCCTGTATCAATGAATATGTGGGGATTCACGCCGGACTATTTTTCTGCTTCGGAAGAGTTGTTTTCTAAGTTTATAGAAGAAAATAAGGACAATCTGAAAGCGGAGTTTTATATTCCTTCGGTGGTCGATACGCTGATCAAATCCGGTCAGGCAAGTGTGAAAGTGCTGGATACGCCCGGAAAATGGTTTGGAGTTACGTATCCGGAAGACCGTCCTTCTGTCGTCACAAAGCTTAAAGAGCTGACGGAGACAGGAGTTTATCCCGAAATCTTGTATTGATAATGTATAGCGTAGAAAACGTTACAGTGTCTTTTGGAGGGTTTACTTTACTCGATAGCATAGGCTTTGTAGTTGATAAAAAAGATAAAATCGCCCTAGTTGGTAAGAATGGTGCAGGCAAATCTACTTTATTGAAGATATTTGCCGGTTTGCAAGAGCCTACTTCGGGTAGGATTGGGATGCCGAAGGATACGACTATCGGTTATCTTCCCCAACAGATGCACTTGACGGACAAGCGCACTGTGAAAGAAGAAGCATCTCTTGCTTTTGAATACTTGCTTTCGATGGAAAGGAAGTTAGAAGAACTGAACTTACAGCTTGCTGAAAGAGAAGACTACGAATCGGAAAGTTATCAAGAATTAATCGACAAAATAACTTCCTTGAACGAACAACTGCATATACATGGCAGTAATCAGTTCGAAGCGGAAGTAGAAAAGACCTTGTTGGGCTTGGGATTCTTGCGCACAGACTTTGATCGTCCGACTAAAGAGTTTAGCGGAGGTTGGCGTATGCGTATTGAACTTGCCAAGATTCTACTTCGCCGTCCGGATATTCTCCTATTGGACGAACCTACGAACCACTTGGACATCGAATCTATTCAGTGGCTTGAGAACTTCTTGACGGCACATGGTAATGCTGTTATCCTGGTATCTCACGACCGCGCCTTTATAGATAATATCACCAACCGCACGATTGAGATTTCTTTAGGCAAAACTTATGACTACCGCGTGCACTATTCTAAATACGTTGAACTTCGTAAGGAACGGCGCGAGCAACAATTGCGTGCATACGAGAACCAAAGGAAACAAATAGAAGAGACGGAAGAATTCATTGAACGCTTTCGTTATAAGGCAAGTAAGGCGATTCAGGTTCAAAGTCGTATTAAACAACTGGAGAAAATCGATCGTATTGAAGTAGATCAAGAGGACAACTCGGCGCTGCGTCTGAAATTCCCTCCTGCACCCCGTTCGGGTTCTTATCCGATAATAGCTGAAAATGTAGCCAAACGGTATGGAGATCACTTAGTCTTTAAGGATGCTACGTTAACTATCAATCGTGGTGATAAGGTTGCTTTGGTTGGTAAGAACGGCGAAGGTAAATCCACACTTGTAAAGTGTATTATGGGCGAAATTCCCTACGACGGAAAGCTTGAGTTGGGGCATAATGTTAAAATAGGATACTTTGCGCAAAATCAAGCCGACTTGATGGATGAGAAACTAACAGTGTTTCAAACCATCGACAATGTTGCTGTTGGCGATATAAGAACCAAGATAAGAGATATATTGGGTGCGTTCATGTTCGGCGGAGAAGCTTCGGACAAGAAAGTAGGCGTATTATCCGGTGGAGAACGAACCCGATTGGCGATGATAAAGCTATTGCTCGAACCGGTGAATCTGCTTATTCTCGATGAGCCGACCAACCATTTGGATATGCGTTCTAAGGATGTATTGAAAGATGCCTTGAAGGAATTTGACGGAACCTTGATTGTTGTATCGCACGACCGTGAGTTCTTGGCAGGATTAGTAGATAAAACTTACGAATTTGGTGGTCAAAAAGTACGCGAACACTTGGGAGGTATTTATGAATTCTTAGAAAAGAAGAAAATAGAAAACCTTCAGGAGCTGGAAAGAAAAGCTCCTACGCAGATACAAAAGCAGGAAAAGACAGAAATTTCTCAAAATAAATTGTCTTACGAAGAGAAGAAAGAACAACAAAAACAGCTTCGCCGGATTGAGAAAACTATTTTCAACGCAGAACAAAACATTGCGAAGTTGGAAATAGAAATAGGCGAGCTGGAAAAAGTTCTTGGTACGCCCGAAGGAGCTTCTAATGTTGATCTCCTATGGAAGCATGCCGACCTGCAAAAAAAGCTGGAACAGGAAATGGAAAATTGGGAGAAAGCGAGTGAACAATTAAATAACACCTCTCCCTAAACCCCTCTCCTCAAGAGAGGGACTTATCCTTTATCCTTCTTTTTTAGTTCCCTCTCTTATGGAGAGGGCGGGGGGAGAGGTAGAAAACGATTGCTCCCACCAACAGCAACAAGAGTATCAAAGACGAAATCGAGGCAAGCTTACTGAAAGAGTTGAACTTATCGGGTTCGAAACGGAACTCTATGATGTGTTTTCCTGCAGAAACATACATGCCTCGCAGTGTCCAATCGACACAAAAATGGTTGGTTGGTTCTCCATCAATAAATGCTTTCCAGCCATGCTCGTAATAGATCTCAGAAAATACCGCTAGGTGAGACAAACTTGCTTCACTTTCATATTTCAAGTAATCAGGTTTATATTCCAATAAATGGATTGTAGTCAATGAATCGCGACTACAAGTAGGTTCAGCAGCCTTATTTTTAAGATCAAGACGTTTAACGGCTGTTGTTAAAGGGTTTAATTTTTCCAAAGCGGCAAGCTCTTCATTTGCCGTGGTTACTGTTTTTATTCCATCTACAAACCAAGCATTCCCGAATGCATAAGGGTTTTCCAAAGGCAATTCATCAGGATGATAGATGATGTATTTCGTATTCAGCATATTCAAAGTTGGCGTATGCAGGAATACATTATAAATATCCTCCAAAGACTGAGCGACTTGGAAACTTTGATAAATCAATTGTATTTCCTTATTGATACGATGATCGATCAGTTCTTGGTAGCGCCTAAGTTTAGCCGCGTGGTATCCACCGATAGATTTATGGAAATAAGAAGTATGATTTTCGTTGAAAGTGCTTGACGAAAGGTTTAATACTCGATAAGATTCCGATTTGTCTTGCAAGATATACTTATCGGCATTCGTTGGTTTATAACCTTCATTCAAACTTTGTTTCTTGAAATCATCATCGTTTAAGTAGCGTTTATCCACTCCCCACATATCAATTGTAATCAAAACAAGCAATCCGATGCTGACCCATGTGGCAAGTTGTTTGCTTACTTTTGCTATGATGTAATAATAAATCAAGCCTGCGGAAAGAAGAATAAACACCAACGAGCGCAAAGCATCAGAAGAAGCCAACGACTTTCTATCAGCAATCAAAGCATCCAACAAGGATTTGGGCATGCCATAAGCTTCATCCGAAAGTGATTGGAAGTTTAATAACAAGCTTGGAAGGAGCCATATCAACAAGCAAATACCGCCAACAATGGAAGTTACCAGGGTTAATGACTTCTTAGCCTTGTCTCTGTCCACTTCCAGAGTAATTATTTCTTTCAAACCCCATAAGCCTATAAGCGGAAAGACTAGTCCGGGAATGATTAAAGCCATAGAAGGCACGCGGAATTTATTATACATCGGTAGATGATTAAACAGAAATTCATTGAACCATAATAAGTGATCGCCCAATGACATCAGTATAAAGAAGAGCGAAGCTCCTGCCAACCACCACTTCAGCTTGTTTTTTATGACAAACATTCCTAAGATAAACAAGAAACAAACGATTGCTCCTAAATACATCGGACCTTCTGTGAAACGCTGTGCCCCCCAATAAGTAGGCGCTTGTACGTTTTTCTTGACTTGACCGCCTAGTTTTTTATATTCTTTATAGAAATTTGAATCCTTATCCAATAGTCCTCCAGATGCACCTCCATAGGCATTGGGTATGAAAAGCGTAAGCAACTCGCCTTTACTATAGCTCCAACCGTTATACGCATAGTCCATATTCAAACCGCCGGCAGGCTTTTGACCGTCTTCCGATACGAGTTCACTAGGTCCTCGCATACTAGATTGTGCTAATTCATAGTTGGAATATAAATTACCCAAGGAAGGCAATATCGCCAAAGCGACTCCTACGAGCATGATTCCGCATGTTTTCGCCAAGGTCGAGTATTCTTTCTTGATAATCTCTTGAATAAACCAACCGAGAAAGAAGAATATGCAAAGAAGTGCCAGATAATAAGTTACCTGCAAGTGGCTATTTAATACTGAGAAACAGACACCTAACAAGAAAGTAAGCCCACCCCACAGCCAACGCTTGCGGAAGAGAAGTATCATACCTGCTATTGTAAGCGGCATATAAGCAATAACATACATCTTTGTTATATGCCCCACGGCAACTAATATGAAATTATAAGATGCAAAAGCGAAAGCCACCGCACCGGCAATAGCCAGCCAACGACGAACGCCTATCACGCACATCAGGATATAGAAACAAACCAGGGCAGTAAGTATCATACTTGCACCCGTATAATCGATTGCCTTGACCGGTTTTTCAAGCGCTTTCATATAATTGGTCGGAAGTCCGTAAACATAAATATGGTAAGCCGGCATACCCGAAAAGACACTTTCCGTCCAAGCTGAGGACTTTCCTTCTTCTTCATAGTAGCTTCTTAGTTCTTGTCCTGCTCCATAGACATTCTGCATATCACTTTGTTGCACTTCTTTCCCTTCAAAGAGACTAGGATAGAAGTAAATAGATACTAAAACAGCAAATATCGCAAGAGCAATAATATGAGGAATAGACTTCTTTAATATAGCATTCATGATTGTTATTGGGTTATTTTATCGGCAAAGATAATCTTTTTTTAATTGAAAGTGGAGAGTGGAGAATGGAGAATGGAGAGTTATTTGTTTATTACCCTTAAAAAATAAAGTTTATATTTCCCTAAAATCCGCAGCCGATTTTTTTGCTATTTCAAAGCAAATACAGTCTT
>DAIPZW010000045.1:0-8927 GCA_036781965.1 Bacteroidales bacterium | reverse complement strand
TTTGAAAATAAAGGACATTTTTCCAAAAATAAAGGGAATATTTTTAAAAATAAAGTTTATATTTCGGAGTGTTTTAATGTGTTGTAAAACAATATATTAGAAGGTAGAAAAGAACAAGGAGAAGGGAGGAAGAAAAGCTGAGTTTAGCGTAGCTTTTAGCTACGTTAAAAATAAAAGCAAGTGTCCTCACTTGCGACAAAGCAGGAGCTTTGTTTTTGTCATGCCGTAACGTGGACGTTACGCCAAACACAAGGAGAGATATTCCGTACATTAAACCTTACACACTGAACAAAAAAGCACTGCTAGCCACTTTCTCCTTTTTTCTTTCTGCTTTCTCCTCTTATTAGATAAAATATTCCGCTTATTTTTACGTTTATATGATAGACAAGTTATATATTTTTGACTGAAAAATGAAAATTATCTGCATAGGCATGAATTATGCCGCTCATAAAGAGGAACTTAATAATAAGTTGGTGTTGGAAGATCCGACCGTTTTCTTAAAACCTGATACATCCTTGCTTAAAGATGGTAAACCATTTTTTATTCCGGACTTTTCGGGAGATATGCAATATGAAACGGAGTTAGTTATTAAAATCAATCGCTTAGGAAAAAACATTGCTCCTCGCTTTGCTTCGCGTTATTATGATGAAATAACCGTAGGTATTGATTTTACGGCACGTGATTTGCAAACAGAATTAAAAGGAAAGGGCTTGCCATGGGAAATTTCTAAAGCTTTCGACAATTCGGCGGCAATCGGGGAGTTTATTCCGGTGGGCGATTTGGATATTCAAAACCTAACATTCGGTTTGGATATTAACGGACAAAAAGTGCAGGAGGGAAACACAAAAGATATGCTTTTCAAGGTCAATGATATTATTGCTTATGCCAGTCGTTTCTTTACATTGAAAATTGGCGATTTGATTTATACAGGAACTCCGGTCGGAGTGGGACGTGTTCATATTAATGATCATCTGGAAGGTTACCTAAATGGCGAAAAACGATTGGATTTCTATATTAAATAGCTTAGAAAAAGATAAATGAAAATAAATAATAGACTTTTTTTAATTATTGGGATAATCGGACTGCTTATTTCCAATACTCATATATTAACTGCTCAAAATCATCCCGAACGATATGCCGAAAGTTCTGTTTTGGCTTCGGGCAAATGGGTAAAGATAAAGACTGCGGACAATGGGATTTATAAATTAACCTATGATGAAATCAAGAAAATGGGTTTCTCCGATCCGGCTAAAGTAGCTGTTTATGGTTATGGAGGTTGGATGTTGTCGGAAAAGATAACGGATCCTTATATTGATGATTTGCCTGAAGTGGCAATTTGGCAGAATAAAGGCTCGGATGGGACTTTTAATTCAGGAGATTATATTCTTTTCTATGGACGAGGAACTATCCAATGGGATGCTAATGGAAACCATCAACAACATCCTTATGCTAATTATGGATCTTATTTTTTGACAGAAAAAGAAACAGAGCCCAAACAAATTGAATCTTTTAATCCGGGTGCTTCTGTAAATATTAGTACAGCAACAGAGATAAATACTTTCCGTGATTATTATTTGCATGAAAAAGAGTTAAATTATTTTTTAACGACGGGCAGACAACTTTTCGGAGAAAGCTTTGAAAGCAACTCTTCGCAAGACTTTACTTTCTCTATTCCGGGCTTGCAAGGAAGTGTAGCGGCTACTCTTTCTTTTGCAGCCGCTCCTGCCACTGCTACGAATGCCGAAATGTCTATTAATGGGGAGAATGTATTGAATCTTGGTATTTCTGCAGTCAATACTTCTAGTTATAAGAAAGGAGATTTGAAGACTGGGACTGCTTATTTCACTCCAACTAGTGAAACCTTGAAAGTAAATATCGCTTATAAGTCTTCAGGAAAATCTTTTCTGAATTATATCAAACTAGAAGTCAATAGGGAATTGCGTTTTTATACTGAAGGTTATACTTTCTTCCGCAATCGTTCCAGCCTTGACTATGCAGTTAATTATAAAGTCGCCAATGCTTCTTCAGATTGTATGATTTGGGATATATCTAGTAGCTATGAACCGAAACGAGTAGAGACAACTTTGAGCGGATCTACGATGAATTTTTATGCTCCTAAGAGTTATGAATTGGCAGAATATGTAATGATCAATACTTCTAAGTCTTTTCTAAGTCCGGAAGTAATAGGAACTATAAAAAATCAAGACTTGCATGCTTTATCTCAAACAGATATGGTAATGATAGTGCCGGATGTATATACACAATATGCAGAAAAATTGGCAGATAGGCACAGAGAGTCAGGATTAAGTGTGCATATTGTAGATCCTCAATGGATTTATAATGAATTTTCTTCGGGCGTGCCTGATGGAACTGCTTATCGTCGCTTTATGAAGATGTTTTATGATCGGGCTCTAAGTGAAGATGAGAAGCCTCGGTATCTTTTATTATTTGGAGACGGTGTGTTTGACAATAGGTTACTAACCACTCCCGGAAAACAGTTGAATGGAGATTATTATCTATTGACTTTCCAAACAGAAGACTCCACTTCGGAAAGTGCTTCTGATACTACCGATGATTATTTTGGTCAATTAGATGATAAAGGTACTGCTACCGGTAGAAATATATATACTAATGAGATAAATGTAGGAGTTGGAAGATTTCCTGTCAGTTCGAAAGATCAAGCTCTATATGCTGTTGAGAAAACTTTGAACTATATGGATCAAAGCGAATATGGCAATTGGAAAAATAAAATTCTTTTTTCGGCAGATAATACAGATGACAAGGATACAAAAGGAGCTGCTTATTGTACTCATGCTAAAGAAGCAGACAGAGTGGCGGAATTGGTAGAAAGTACTTATATGGATTATATTAATTATAAGGTATATATGGATGCCTATCCGGAAGAAGATGTGAATGGAAAGAAAACAATTCCGGGAGCAAAGAATGACTTTTTGAATAGATTAAAAGAAGGCGTCTTGATTTGTAGTTATACGGGACATGGAAGCCCAACCTCTTTGTCTGCAGAGGATATGCTTAATATTACGGACATTAGACAAATGAATTTTGAAAACCTTCCTCTTTGGATTACCGGTACTTGTAGTTTTTCTTGGTTTGATGCTTTCCAGGCTTCAGCCGGAGAAGAAGTTTTCTTAAATAAAAAGAGTGGAGCTATTGCTCTTCTTACCACTGCTCGTGTTGCTTATGGAAGTACAAATGAAAAACTCTTTAAACACTTCGTTGATGCGATGTTTACAAAAGAGAATGGAGAATATCCTCGCTTAGGTGACATTATCAGGAGAGGAAAAAATGCTCTACCAACAGATAGTCATAAACAAATATTTGTTTTGTTGGGCGATCCGGCGCTTCAATTAAAATATCCTTCCTATGATGTAGTATTAGAAAAGATAAACGGAGAAGAAGTCGATGATAATGAAGAATATGCTTTCCGTGCATTGGATTATATAACTTTGGAAGGTTCGATTAGAGATATTTCAGGAAGCATAATGACTGATTTCAATGGTATTTTGGAATCAACTATATTTGATAGTAAGCAAACTCGCCAATCTACTCACGTAGATAGTGAAGGAGATCCTTATACTTTCACCGATTATCCTAGTTTGGTCTATATGGGAAATAATGAAGTTTCCGAAGGTCACTTTTCTATTTCTTTTTATGTTCCTTTGGATATTTCTTATACTCGGGATTCAGGAAAAATGAACTTCTATGCTTATGATGAAGATAATGACTATGAAGCCAAAGGTTATTATACTAATTATGTATTTGCAGGAACGAATGAAAATGCCGATTTAGGTAATGAACCTCCCGAGATTTTAGAAGTCTATTTGAACTCTACTTCTTTCAGAGATGGAGATAAAGTGAATGATACGCCTTATTTTGTTGCAAAAGTATATGATGAAGAAGGAATTAATATGACAGGAAGTGGGATCGGACATGATATTATGATTGCGATTGATAATTCGGCTCATACTACTTACAACTTAAATTCTTATTATACTCCTTTAGGAAATGGAGAAGGGGAAGTTAAGTTTTCTATTCCTTCATTGCCCAAAGGAAAACATACATTAATATTTACAGTTTGGGATGTATTAAATAATTCATCCAAAGAAACTATTACTTTCGTAGTGGATAGTGATGCAAAACCTTCATTGTTAGATATAACTGCCTATCCTAATCCTGCAAGAACAGAAGTTACTATTGATTTAGAACATGATAGACCTGAAACGGTATTGGATGTTGAGCTTTATATCTATGACTTAATGGGTCGGACTATTTATAATACGAAAGATAATGGAGCAACTAAATGGGGAAGAACTTATAAATTCCCTTGGAATCTAACTTCTAATAGTGGATTTAGAGTGAATCCCGGAGTCTATATCTATAAAGCAATTATAAGTACTCAAGGAGGGAAAGAAGCAACAAAAGCAAAAAAAATTACAGTCTTAGGACAATAGAATACAAAAAAAGGAGTTTTTACTTAGTAATAGAACAGAATAATCAGAATGAATAAAGTAAAATTAATAGCATTAGTGCTGGCTGTAACATTTGCAGTTTCTCAACTAAGAGCAGGAGATGATATTAAACAACAGTATAATCCTTTAACAACCGGGATCCCTTCATTAACTATTGCCCCTGATGCAAGAGGAGGTGGTATGGGAGATGTCGGAGTTGCTACAGATCCGGATATCTTTTCCCAACATTGGAACCCGGCTAAGTATGCTTTCGCTTATAGTAAAGCAGGAGTAGGACTTTCTTATACTCCTTGGTTGCGCCAATTAGTAAGTGATATTGACTTGGCTTATCTATCGGGATATTATAAACTGGGAGATAATGATAATCAAGCAATAGGAGCTTCTATTCGATATTTCTCTTTAGGAGAAATTCAACTTAGTACAGGTCCTCTTCCTACAGATAATATAGGAACTAGTAAACCTTATGAATTATCAGTTGATGTTAGTTATTCTTTGAAGTTTTCAGAAACTTTTGCCGGAGCAGTTGCTTTCCGATATATTTATTCTGACTTAGGAAGTGGTGTACAAGATGATATGTTTGCGGCTTCAGCGTTTGCAGCTGACGTTGCAGGTTACTATAGTAACTATGTAATGATTGGAAGTAGTGAAAGTTTATTAGGTTTAGGTTTTAATATCTCTAATATAGGTAGTAAAGTTTCTTATGATGGGGGAAATACTCATAATTTCTTACCCGCTAACTTACGTATCGGTGCTTCTTTATTATATCCTTTAGATGATTATAATACTTTGGCGCTTAGCTTTGATGCAAATAAGTTATTAGTGCCAACTCCACCTGATGTATCCGGAATGGGTGATCAAGAAAGAGAAGATGCAAGAAAAGAATATGCTTCTATTTCTCCAATCAGTGCAATATTCAAATCTTTTAGTGACGCATCGGGAGGATTCAAAGAAGAATTAAATGAGATTACTTGGTCAATTGGTGCTGAGTATGCTTATGATAATCAATTCTTTGTTCGTGGAGGTTATTTCTATGAACATCCAAGCAAAGGAAACAGACAATTTTTCTCATTAGGAGCAGGATTCAAGCTAACAGCCTTCCAATTAGATGTAGCTTATTTGATTTCTACCGTACCATCTAATCCATTAGATCAAACACTTCGTTTCTCTTTATCATTTGATATGGACGGTTTGACGAATCTTTTGCGTTGATGAGTTAATGAAAAGAATATAAATGAATAAAATAAGAGTAGGATTCGGATACGACGTACATGCCTTTGCTTCCGATAGGGAATTATGGCTGGGCGGCATTCGAATCTCTTACGAACAAGGACTTAAAGGACATTCGGATGCGGATGTCCTTATTCATGCTCTATGTGATGCTTTATTAGGCGCAGCTAACTTGCGCGATATTGGTTTTCATTTTCCGGATACTGATGATAATTATAAAGGTATAGATAGTAAAGTGCTTCTTAACCGAACGATGGAACTTCTTCGTAGTCATCATTATGAATTAGGCAATGCAGATATTACTGTTTGCGCGGAAGCTCCGAAGCTAAATCCTCATATTCCAACCATGCAACAGTGTTTGGCGGAAGCAATGAAGGTAGATATTTCCGAAATCTCTATCAAAGCAACTACTTCCGAGAGAATGGGATTTGTAGGACGGAAAGAAGGAATAGCAGTCTATGCAACTGTATTAATTTATACTCCTTAAAAATTTATTTGTAGATAATGAAGAAGCTTTGGCTATTGATCTTGTTTTGTTGTATAGGAATTTCTTCCTGCGAAGATGAATTTTATACGACTATCCCTAGAGCAGATGTGTCGTTTAAGCTTGATCTGTGGAATGAAGACCATAGTCTTAATGCCAAAATGGCTTATAAAACTTTTACTTCCCGTCGGGCGGAGACAGATAGAATGGGTTATGCCGGACTTCTAGTGATTAATGGATTTGGCAATAGTGATATAAACTTATATGCCTATGATTTATCTTGTCCTGTTGAATGTAGAGCGGATGTAAAAGTAACTCCTAATCCGGAAATGGATGGAACTGCCTCTTGTAAGAAATGCGGAGCTGTGTATAATATAGCCGAAGGAGGGTATCCCATAGAGAATGGAACTTATTGGCTGAGAACTTATAGAGTCAGCAAAGGAAATAACGGATACTACCACATAATCAATTGATTTTTCTTTTTGATTTATAAAACAAAGGCTTCTATCAAGTGATAGAAGCCTTCTTATTTTTGGTTTGAATCTTATTTCATTCTTCTTACCTTTTGATAGCCATAAACTGCCAAGTCTCCTAATTCTTCTTCTATACGAAGTAATTGGTTATACTTAGCCATACGGTCTGAACGACTTAAAGAACCGGTTTTAATTTGTCCTGAATTAGTAGCAACTGCAATATCTGCAATAGTTGCATCTTCAGTTTCTCCCGAACGATGAGAAGTTACAGAAGTATAACCTGCACGATGAGCCATTTCAATAGCATCTAAAGTTTCAGAAAGAGAACCAATTTGATTTACTTTGATAAGGATAGAGTTTGCACAACCCATTTCAATTCCTTTCTTCAAAAACTCAACATTAGTAACGAACAAATCATCTCCAACTAACTGACATTTGTCGCCAATCAGTTCAGTTAAATATTTCCAACCTTCCCAATCATTTTCATCCATGCCATCTTCGATAGAATCGATAGGATATTTATTGATTAGTTCAGCCATATATTCAGCTTGTTGCTTAGAATTTCTTTTTGCTCCGTCAGCTCCTTCAAACTTAGAGTAGTCGTAAGTGTCTTTCTTATTATAAAACTCAGAAGCAGCACAGTCTAAAGCAATCGTTATGTCTTTGCCCGGTTTGTATCCTGCCATTTCGATCGCTTTAAGGATAGAATCCAAAGCATCTTCCGTGCCTTTCAATGCAGGAGCAAAGCCTCCTTCATCTCCAACTGCTGTGCTTAAACCTCTATCATGTAAAACTTTCTTTAAAGCATGGAAAACTTCAGCTCCATAACGTAAACCTTCTCTGAAAGTAGGAGCTCCTACCGGACGGATCATAAATTCTTGGAAAGCAATAGGGGCATCTGAGTGAGATCCTCCGTTGATTATATTCATCATCGGCACAGGAAGCGTATAAGTATTGGTTCCTCCAATGTAACGATAAAGAGGCATTTCCAAATAGGTCGCAGCTGCTTTAGCACAAGCTAAAGAAACTCCCAATATAGCGTTAGCTCCTAAGTTTGATTTAGTTTTTGTGCCGTCCAATGCGATCATTTTTTGATCAATAGCACGTTGTTCAAGTACACTCATGCCAATAAGAGCAGGAGCTATCTTATCATTAACATTTTGAACTGCTTTCAATACTCCTTTCCCTAAATAACGTTTTTTGTCGCCGTCGCGCAATTCAAGAGCTTCGTTTTCTCCGGTTGATGCTCCTGAAGGAACAGCAGCACGTCCCATAAATCCGGATGCTAAAAGTACATCTACTTCAACTGTAGGGTTTCCTCTGGAATCAAGAATCTCTCTTCCTGTGATTTTAATAATTTCCATAATAAAATAATATTTGTATTTACTTAATCTTGCCTTAATAAAACGATTACAAAGATACTAAAATAATTGAGAATACGAAGTATCGACGTAGTCAATGGAGAGTTGAGAGTGGAGAATTATCGTCTTTTTATTTTTATCTAATGAAACGAGGTGTTAGATATAAATTAAGTCATTTAGTCTCTTAATTTAAATGTGATTAGTTTAGCTTCAATTAAATTGACTGGATTATTAGGATTTTTGACTTTAATATCTTTGATTAGAATTGTATTATTATTTTCAATATTTAATCTACTTTTTTCCGGATAAGAAAGATATTTTTCTTTTGATAATATCGTTATCACTTGAAATTTAGCTGAATTATCATATTCATGTATATAGTCAAATGCTTTATATGGAGGCTGTAATAACCACATGCCTCTAACTCTTAATTTTGTTATCTTTAATGGATCTACATCATTTATCCTGCCGATTTCATTAGTGGGTGAAAAATCTAAATCATTAGAGTTTTTTAATAAATTAGAACTGAATCTTTTAAGTCAAGATATACATTTTCATCAGCAGCATAAATATCTCCATGAATGAACCATAATGAAGATAGAACTTTACTTCCTTTTGGAATATGACCTATTGTATATATAAAATCTTTACAATGCTTATTTATCAAGGTGCTTGTAGAATATAATTTTGCTTTTGGATGCGAACTATTAAGTTGTAGTTCAGATGTAAGAGATTCTGTTTTTTTTTACTTCTAATGCATCTCCACCTCTTAACATTAAATCCGGAGGAGTATGTTTAGATCCTTGATAAGAGAAGTATTTACTATAAATTTGATTTTGTTCATTTTTGTCTTTTATGATAAAAGAATCAGAAAAAGCATTTTTTACAAAAC
>DAIPZW010000044.1:0-9005 GCA_036781965.1 Bacteroidales bacterium | reverse complement strand
ACCACAAGTGCAGACCTTTTTGTAAACACGATGTTCGGTTACGACAGGAACAATCGGAGGAATATCTATAACCTGGCGAGAGCCGGCAAACTCCTCTTGAATATCTGACAAATCCCTGCCGCAATTCTGGCAATAGTCCGGAATATGGGTCTCTACAACATCCGGATTGGCACTAAACTCTAATGTTGAACCTTTATGACCGGGCTGACCGCCCCGTTTCTTACCGCTCTTTTCTCTAAGGCTCTCCGTAACGGGGCTATTCTCGATTTAGTATTTAAAGATATGGCAAATTCAAGAAAATATTCGGCTATATCTGTAAATCTAGATTTTATGCTTATATTTGAGGCTGAATAGTTACTAATAAACCTATGCAGAGAAAATAAATGAATGTTAGTAAATTAGTTATCGAAAACCCTTGTGCCGTCGGATTAGGAGTAATAATCACTTCATCTAAGTAAACTGTTAGTGCATTGTTCGTAGTTAATTCCGTCCAAGTCTTACTGGAAGTCCACATTTCCGGCATATTCATCAAAGGATAAAGCACAGAAAAAGATAAAGTTAGGAGCAATGCAACTCTTTTCAGTCTAAAAAATGTATCTCGACCGAAAAACAGACGATACAATCCGTAGAAGATTGCGATAGAAACATTGACTTTAATCAAATACAGAAATATTTCCATGATACAATTAAGATTTGCCTTTTTTTATCATTTCTATAATCTCATTCAAGTCTTCTTCCGTCAATTTTTCCTCTTTGGCGAAGAAGCTAACCATATCTTTATAAGAATTTTGAAAGAAATTATTGACAATTCCTGAGACATAATGACTTTTATATTTGTCGTGTTTGACTTTGGGTCGGTATTCGTAAGTATTTCCATAAAGCTTTGAACTCAAATAGCCTTTCGCTTCCAATTTTTTGATAATAGTCGCCACTGTAGTATAGGGAGGTTTCGGATCAGGATACATCAATCGATAATCTTTCACGAATCCTTTGCCAAACTGCCAGATATACATCATTAATTGTTCTTCTTGTGGGGTTAATTGTTCCATTTGTCTGATAATTAAATTACTTTCTTTGCGCAAATCTACGTAATTTACGTATAACAAACAAGAGATACGTAATAAATATCGAATATTTAAATAAATTTAATGATTATATTCGGATAAATATCGTATTACATACCCAAAACGAGCTATTATTTCCCCAAAACTAAGGTTCTATTTTTTAATTCATTAGGTATATTAAATTAGAGTTGCGAACTCGACTGACTTGAGTTGCGAACTCGACCGACTTGAGTTGCGAACTCGATTGACTTGAGTTGCGAACTCAAAAAATAAATAAACTTTGTTTTTTCTTAGATAAGTAATATTTTGGAACATATAAAGGATGTTTCGAAGAGTTGAGAGTGGAGAATGGCGAAAGCAACGTTTATCCAATCTTAAATATTAAATATTGAATCTTGAATAAAACTCTCAATTAAATTTATTACTTTTGCCCCCTTGAAGCGCCCCTGTAGTTCAACGGATAGAATAGAAGTTTCCTAAACTTTAGATAGCAGTTCGATTCTGCTCGGGGGTACAAATTGGGAGTTTTGTATTATCTTTGTCAAACTTAACCGATGTCTAATATATAAGTATGTTGAAAAGTAAATTAAATCTTGATTTTAATAAAGTTTTATCAGCAAAAGATACAGCAAAAAGGATTGCTGTCGACGTTCAGAAGTTTGTTGATGAATATACAACCGTTGCCACCGAGCGAACGCTATGCCGCTTGTTGGGAATAGACGGCGTGGACGAAAATGAAGTGCCTATCCCCAACGTCTTGGTAGATACAATCAAAGAAGAAGGCTTATTGAACGAAGGAATTATGTTTTTTTTGGGAAATGCAATGCTTGCCACAGGACTGACGCCCCAGGAAGTTGCCGAAGGAGTGGTTAAAGGGAATATTAAACTTACCAGGCAGACCATTCATCCCCAAGAAGATATAGAGAAAATAGTTGCCCCCTACGTGGAGCAGTCTATTTCCCGGATTATTACCCGAAGGGAGAAAAGAAAACACTATATCGATACCATTGGAGAGGGTAGCAAACCTTATTTATATGTTATCGTTGCGACCGGAAACATTTACGAAGATATTATTCAGGCTCAAGCCGCAGCTAGACAGGGCGCAGATATCATTGCAGTGATCAGAACCACCGGGCAAAGCCTTTTGGATTATGTTCCTTATGGAGCTACGACCGAAGGGTTTGGCGGAACTTACGCTACGCAAGAGAATTTCCGCATTATGCGTAAAGCCTTGGACGAAGTAGGCGAAGAAGTGGGTCGATATATTAGGCTTTGTAACTATTGTTCCGGACTTTGTATGCCGGAAATTGCCGCAATGGGAGCTCTGGAAGGCTTAGATGTAATGTTAAATGACGCCTTATACGGAATACTCTTTAGAGATATAAATATGCAAAGGACATTGGTCGATCAATTCATGTCGCGCGTGATAAATGGTTTCGCCGGTGTCATTATTAATACGGGAGAAGATAATTACTTAACGACAGCCGATGCGATAGAACAAGCACATACAGTCTTAGCTTCGGACTTAATCAACGAGCAACTAGCCTTATTGGCAGGTATTCCCGAAGAACAAATGGGCTTAGGGCATGCTTTCGAGATGGATCCTAATCTAGAGAACGGTTTCTTACTTGAATTGGCACAAGCACAGATGGCTCGTGAGATTTTTCCTAATGCGCCTTTGAAATATATGCCTCCGACTAAGTTTATGACAGGAAATATCTTCAAGGGACATATTCAAGATGCACTTTTTAATATGATAGGGATATGGACGTCTCAAGGTTTGCAATTATTAGGCATGCCCACCGAAGCGATACATACTCCTTTTATGTCGGATCGTTATCTTTCTATTGAAAATGCCAAGTATATATTCAAAAATATGAAGAATATAGGCGATGAGATTGAATATAAAAAAGACGGTATTATACAAAGAAGAGCGCAAGAAGTATTGGATAAGACGATAGGACTACTAAATGATTTGGAAAAAGAAGGATTGTTCACTGCATTAGAGAAAGGAATCTTTGCAGATATAAAGCGTCCTAAGACAGGTGGTAAGGGTTTGGACGGCGTTGCTAAGAAGGAAAAGAATTATTACAATCCTTTTATTGAAAGAATGCTGAATCATTAATTGAAAAGCGATAGCTGATTTGTTTTATTAGATTAAAAAACTCACTATCTTTGTCCCTGTTTCAAAAAAAGTGTGAGATAGAAGAAATAAAAGTGAAGATATATGAGTGGAGGAAACTATTCGACAGATACAAACGACTTCGATCAAACGTTAGACCTTAAGAACATCAAGCCTTACGGAGATACGATGAATGATGGTAAGATTCAATTTAGTTTTACCCTTCCCGTTCCTGCCGGAGATGAGGCTATGGAAGCCGCTAAACTGTTATTAAAGAAGATGGGAATGAATAATCCTCAGGTTGTTTATATGAAAGAACTAACCGAAGGATTTACTTTCTTCAACTGTTATGGAAGTTGTACACATACAGTAGATTATACAACGATTCATGTACCTAAAGTAGAATCTTCCCGTTGGGATATGACAGAAACGGACGAGTTTATAAAAACACATATAGGAAGACCTATCGTTGTAGTAGGCGCAAGTACAGGAACTGACGCTCACACGGTAGGAATTGACGCTATCATGAACATGAAAGGCTTTGCCGGACACTATGGATTAGAGCGATATGAAATGTTCGAAGCCTATAACTTAGGTAGTCAAGTGCTCAACGAAGATTTTATTGCTAAAGCCATCGAATTAAAGGCGGATGCACTCTTAGTTTCCCAGACGGTAACCCAAAAAGACGTGCATATTCAAAATATGGTCGAACTTGTGGAGATGCTTGAAGCGGAAAACTTGCGAGATAAAATAATCTTGGTTTGCGGAGGCCCTAGAATTTCTCATGAATTAGCTAAAGAGTTGGGTTATGATGCCGGATTTGGTATGAACTCTTATGCAGATGACGTGGCGTCCTTTGTTGCTCAAGAAATGGATAAGAGAATGAATAAAAAATAAACGATAATAACCATGATGGACAAGAATCAAATACGAGAAACGATAGCCAAACGGGCTGCGCAAGAAGTAAAAGACGGATTTGTCATAAATCTTGGAATCGGTCTTCCTACTATGATTCCGAATTATTTGCCGGAAAACATCAGCGTAACCCTGCAATCGGAAAATGGATTGCTTGGAATGGGAGGTTCTCCTGCCGAAGGAATGGAAGATCCTGAAGTTATTGATGCTGGAGGCGGTTTTGTTACCATGAAAGAAGGAGCTTCTACTTTTGATAGCGCTACTTCTTTTGGAATTATACGGGGTGGTCATGTCGATGTCTCTATCTTAGGCGCTTTGCAGGTAGATGAGAGAGGAGATTTAGCCAATTGGATGATACCCGGCAAGAAAACTCCCGGAATTGGAGGAGCTATGGACTTATTAGTGGGAGCTAAGAAAGTAATTCTCGCTATGGAACACACAGCCAAAGGTTCTCATAAGATAATGAAGAAATGTACACTTCCTTTAAGTGCATCCGGACAAGTAAACTTAATAATAACCGAAATGGGTGTTATGGAGATTACTTCGGAAGGCATAGTTTTGAAAGAAATCAACCCTGTTTTCTCCCTAGAGGAAGTGCAAAATGCGACAGAAGCAAAACTAATTATATCAAATGAATTAAAAAACATGTCTATTTAACTATGGATTTTTCATTAAGTAAGCAAGAAGAATTATTTCTGCAGATGATAAGAGAATTTGCAGAGAAAGAAGTTAAGCCTTTAGCTGCTGAAATAGATGCCGAAGAGCGTTTCCCTATGGAAACGGTTAAGAAAATGGCATCATTAGGCATTATGGGTATCCCTTTTCCTGTGGAGTATGGGGGAGCAGGAGGAACGAATCAGATTTATTCTATGGCAGTAGAAGAGTTGTCTAGAGTTTGCGCAACAACAGGCGTTGTTGTTTCGGCTCATACCTCTCTTTGTGCTTCCCCAATCTATGAATTTGGAACTCCCGAGCAAAAAGAAAAATATTTGCCTAAGTTAGCTTCCGGCGAATGGATAGGAGCTTTCGGATTAACTGAGCCTAATGCAGGAACAGATGCCTCTGCTCAACAAACAATAGCAATTAAAGACGGCGATAATTATATCTTGAACGGGTCAAAAATATTCATTACTAACGGAGGACCGGCAGAAGTATATATTGTCCTTGCTATGACAGATAAATCTCAGGGAACTCGTGGTATCACTGCCTTTATAGTAGAAAAAAGTTTCCCGGGCTTTTCTATCGGAAAGATTGAAAAGAAAATGGGAATACGCGGATCTTCTACCAGCGAGTTAATTTTCGAGAACTGTATAGTTCCGGCTGAAAATATGCTAGGTAAAGAAGGAAAGGGTTTTGGTATTGCTATGAAAACCTTAGACGGAGGTCGCATTGGAATAGCTGCTCAAGCTTTAGGAATAGCTCAAGGTGCGATGGATGAGACAGTAAAATATGTAAAGGAACGGAAACAATTCGGCAAGCCTATTGGTGCTTTCCAAAATACACAATTCCAGCTAGCAGACCTTGAAACAAAAATTCAAGCTTCTCGCTTTTTAGTTCGTTCGGCTGCTCATAAAAAAGATAATAACCAGCCTTATTCGGTAGATGCTGCAATGGCTAAACTTTTTGCTGCGGAAACAGCCATGGAAGTTACGACTAAAGCAGTACAATTCCACGGAGGTTATGGTTATACTCGTGAATATCCGATAGAAAGAATGATGCGTGATGCGAAAATTACCGAAATATACGAAGGTACGTCCGAAGTTCAACGTATGGTAATTGCTGCAAACTTATTAAAATAATAACTTACACTTGAATTCTAAATATATGATGAAAATTGTAGTATGTATCAAACAAGTTCCCGATACTACGGAAATAAAACTTGACCCTGTAAAAGGTACAATGATACGAGAAGGAGTCCCCAGCATTATGAATCCTGATGATAAAGGCGGACTTGAATTAGCATTGAAATTGAAAGATCAGCATAATGCTCATGTTACTGTTATCACGATGGGACCTCTTCAGGCAGAAGCTATATTGCGTGAAGCTTATGCTATGGGTGTAGATAGAGCAATCCTTCTTTCTGATAGAAAATTCGCAGGAGCTGACACTTTGGCTACTTCAAATACGATAGCAGGTGCTTTGCGCGAGATAGAATACGACATAATTATCACAGGTCGTCAGGCTATAGATGGAGATACAGCGCAAGTAGGTCCACAGATAGCCGAGCATTTGGACTTGCCTCAAGTTAGTTATGTTGAAACTGTTGATTATGATGGAAAAACTTTTACGGTTCGCAAAGGAACAGAAGAAGGTTATCAAATTTTGGAAGTAGAAGCTCCTTGCCTATTGACGGTATTATCCAGCGCAAGTAAGGCTAGATATATGTCAGTGAAGGGGATTATGGAAGCATTCGATAAAGAAATCGAATGTTGGGGCTTTGATCAAATCACTGTGGATGAGAAAAAGATAGGATTAGCAGGTTCTCCTACGCGTGTGGCTAAATCTTTCGCCAAAGGATTGAAAGATGCCGGACAAACGTTTGAAGTAGAGCCGAATGAAGCTGTCGAATTGATTATTAATAAACTTAAGGAAAAATATATAATATGAGCGATATAACACAAGCTAAGGATGTTTTTGTTTTTATCGAACAACGCGAAGGAATCATCCAACCCGTAGCTTACGAACTATTAGGAAAGGCTCGCGAATTAGCTGATCAATTAGGAGAAAAAGTATGTGCCGTATTATTAGGTAGTGGAGTGAAAGATCTTGCTCAGACTTGTATTCAAAGTGGAGCAGACAAAGTATATTTAGCTGACTCATCTGAATTAGTTTCTTACTTAACAGAGCCTTATGCTCAGGCTATTACTCAAATAACCAAAGAGAAAAACCCAAGCATTATACTTATCGGTGCCACTACCATAGGTAGAGATTTAGGTCCTCGTGTTTCTGCTCGTTTAGAAACTGGACTTACAGCCGATTGTACAGGATTAGCTATCTCGGAAGAAAGAAATTTAATGATGACTCGCCCTGCTTTCGGTGGAAATCTGATGGCAACGATTGTTTGTAAAGAACATCGTCCTCAAATGTCCACAGTTCGTCCGGGAGTGATGAAGAGAATGGACGAAGATACTTCTCGTAAGGGAGAGGTGGAAGAAATAAAAATAAATTTTGATTCTTCTAAATTCAAAGTAAGACTGAAAGAAACCGTCAAAGAAGCGAAAAACTTGATTGATATTACTGAAGCAAATATTCTTATTTCGGGAGGTCGTGGAGTTGGAAACGCTGAAGGTTTTGAAATGCTTCGTGATTTGGCAAAAACAATTAGTGCCGAAGTGTCTTCTTCTCGCGCAATGGTTGATGCAGGTGTTATATCTCACGATCGTCAGGTTGGTCAGACCGGAAAAACCGTTCGCCCGGATGTTTACTTCGCTCTAGGTATTTCCGGAGCTATTCAACATTTAGCCGGAATGGAAGAATCGGAAACCATCATTGCTATCAATAAGGATAAGTTTGCTCCTATTTTCCAAGCAGCCGATTTAGGTATTGTTGGAGACGTTAAACAAATTATTCCTTTACTTACAGACAGATTGAAGAAAATAGCTAAATAAAAATAAAATCATGGAAAAAGTATTTATTGTAGCTGCAAAGCGTACTGCAATCGGAAAATTTTCAGGAACAATAGCTAATGTTCCGGCAGTTGAACTTGCATCGACCGTGATGCGAAACATATTGGAAGAAACAGCCATCAACCCTTCAAATATTGATGAAGTAGTGGTGGGAAACGTACTTTCAGCCGGATTAAATCAAGGAGTAGCTCGCCAAGCATCTGTTAAGGCGGGAATTCCGGAAGAAGTGCCGGCTTATGGAGTAAATATGATTTGCGGTAGCGGTATGAAATCAGTGATGATAGCCTACAATAGTATTCGTTCCGGTGAAGCAAATCTTATTTTAGCAGGAGGAACCGAATCTATGTCGGGTTCCGGCTTTGTTATTCCCGGTTCTGTTCGACAAGGACATAAGATGGGTAATTTAACTTCCGTAGATCACATGCTAAATGATGGACTTACCGATGCCTTTAGTCATTTACACATGGGAATTACTGCGGAAAACATCGCCGAGAGATTCTCTATTTCCCGCGAAGCGCAGGATCTATTTTCATACGAGTCTCAACAAAAAGCCATAGCTGCTATTGATTCGGGACGATTCAAACAAGAAATTGTTCCTGTAGCTATTCAAACTCGCAAAGAAACTATTATTTTTGATACGGATGAGTTTCCAAATCGTTCGACAAGTCCCGAAAAGTTGGCAAACTTAAAGCCGGCTTTCAAAAAGGACGGAACTGTTACGGCTGGAAATGCTTCAGGAATCAATGACGGAGCTAGCTTTCTATTAATAGCTTCGGAAGAAGCAGTAAAATCTTATAACTTAACTCCATTGGCAGAGATTATCGCTGTCGGACAAGGCGGAGTTGATCCCGCTATAATGGGAATGGGACCCGTTCCGGCTATTAAACAAGCATTGACAAAGGCGACTTTGAATCTTTCCGATATGGAAGTGATCGAATTGAACGAAGCTTTTGCCGCTCAGTCCTTAGGCGTGATCAAGGAATTGGCTAAAGAATGGAACACGACTGAAGAAGACATCAAAAGACGTGCTAACTTAAACGGCGGAGCCATTGCTTTGGGACATCCGATTGGAGCTTCCGGCAATAGAATTATTGTAAGTTTGATTTACGAGATGATTCGTTCCAATAAAAACTTAGGTCTGGCATCTTTGTGCATTGGCGGCGGCATGGGAACTGCTCTAATCCTTAAAAGAGGATAATTTCTTAGCTAAAATAAAAGAATAATTCTGACGGAGGTTGTCTTTCATTAGACAGCCTCTGTTTGTTTTAACTCGCTCTC
>DAIPZW010000043.1:0-9013 GCA_036781965.1 Bacteroidales bacterium | reverse complement strand
CCTCTTAGGATACAACTTTCATCCTCTGAGGTTCGAGGCTTCATCCTCTGAGGATAAAATCTGCACCAAGAATATATATTCTTCATCTTTGGATTAACTAAACTTTTGCCTGATAGTAAGACAATCAACCAAGGAATCTACTTGACCCCTTATTTTTAGCAATCTACTTAATCATACTAAAACAAAAACGGACACTCAATTTAACTTGAATGTCCGTTTGTTATTTAGAAAATCCTAAATCGGATTTATGTTTCTTTATTTTTAGAAGTGATACATCACATGCGCCATAGGTACAAATTGATCTAAATCAGAAACAATGGTGTATTTCACTTCTACTCCGGCTGAGAATTGAGGAGTAATTCTAAAATTAATACCTCCACCTAAATTTAAACCAAATTTGGTTTCAGAATGATCTATTGAAACTGTTCCAAAATATGGGTTATGATATTTGAAATCTGCTGACCAACTAGTTAAAACCAAACCCACCAATGGATAAACATTGACTTGAGGAGCAATATTGAACAAATAATGAGCATTGGCATTGATTTCCCAACCACTTATTCCATCATTTTCAAAGAAATAGTTAAAACTTGGAGATAATTGGATTTGGTCCATTAAACCATAATTGAATTTAACCCCAAGAGCTGCACTTTCAATTTCACTTCCATAACCTAAGTTTAACCCTACTGACATGTCTCCTTTTTGCGCAGATGCACCTACAGTCGCAAATAACGCAACTAACAATACTAATAAAGTCTTTTTATTCATACTACATTAATTAAATGGTTTATGCTGCAAAAGTACAAATAAATCTCAATCTACAAATAGATTTATATATATTTACTTATTTTATCAAAACGAAAGGACAAATAGATACTAAGCCAATTCTTTTTCCGTTATATATCCAGAGAAATGAAAACAAGTCGAATATATATATTATTATTGTTGCTGCTTGCGATTTCTTTATCTTCGCATGCACAGATTCAAAAGGTAAGAAACCAACCCTACGCCGATCACAAAATGTTTCATTTTGGAATTGTAGTAGGAATGAATTTCCAGGATGCTATTTTGACTAATAATGGACAAATTGCAAATGATGGGAAAGAATGGTATGCTACTATTCCCGATTACTCGCCCGGATTTACTGTAGGAATAGCTGTAGATATGTATTTAAACCCTTATATGAATCTTCGGTTTACTCCTACGCTGCATTTTGGAGACAAAGCTTTTACTTTTGTAAATAAGACTGACGATGAAATATACAAAACCATTACTAAGTCCAACTACTTGACTGCTCCTTTAGACTTAAAGATAAGAACTCTACGCTTGAATAATTACCGTCCTTATTTAATTGCAGGAGTATATGGAGCGATGGACTTAAGCGCTAAGAAAGGAGAGCCTATTTTATTCAAAAAATATGATTTTGGATTTACAATAGGAATTGGTTGCGACTTTTACTTACCTATTATTAAAGTAGCTCCTGAATTACGTTTTAGTTTTGGATTTGGCGATATTTTTGAAAAAGATCGCAGCGACCTTACAGATGATAGCTTAAAGAAGTATCCTGCAAGTATATCAAAAGGAGGAACCAGAATGATTTCTCTGGTATTTAATTTTGAATAATAAATAGTTGGCTGTAAATAACAACTGCATAAACAGCTAAAAGAAAACTATCCAAGCGGTCTAGAATTCCTCCATGTCCGGGAAGAATAATACCCGAATCTTTAATTCCAATCGTTCTTTTAATCAAAGACTCTATTAAATCTCCCCATGTAGCCAAAGCAACGACCAATGCGGAAAGAATTATCCAATGATAAAGTGGTATGGTGGGGAAAAAGTGATAAAAAGCAAAAGAAGATGCAATAGAAAATACTAGTCCTCCAACAAAACCCTCCCATGATTTTTTAGGAGATATACGTTCAAACAAACGATGTTTCCCGAAAGAAACACCTACTACATAAGCACCTGTATCATTGATCCAAATAAATACAAAAAGTGCCAATATATAGATGTGGTTATATTCAATAACTCCTCCTGTGGTTCGGAATACTAATATATTCAACAAAGAAAAAGGTAGCGCAATATAAATTTGTCCTAATAAAGACAAAGCCAAACTTGAAATCGGCTCTGCCTTTTTATTATATAACTGTATGATAAATATAGAAATCAAATAAATCAGGTATAGAAAAAGAATTTTATTGTCGCATGTGTCTGAAACGACAAAATAAGAAAGAACAAAAAGCAAAACCCCTCCAAATGTATGATAGAGGGAGTTCACTTTCGTTGTTTCCTTTCGAGTATTCAGTAATCCGTAAAATTCCAACAAACAAGCTGCACATAGAACTGCAAAGACACCCAAATACAAGTAAGAGCCTACAAAAATACTACTTAGGATAAGAGCTATGTAAACTAAACCTGTAAGGGCTCTTTGGATTAAGTTCTTCATTCTTTTGCAGGTTCGTTATTTTCTTCTTTATCTTGATCCTCTGCTTGAGGATTTTCGTTGAGATCTTCTTCTTTCTCCGGATGACTAATTAATTCTGCCGCCGCTTTGTCTGGATTCTTGATTTCTTGTTGTTGAAGAATTTCCTGCGAACGGGATAACCATTGACGTTTTCCAAATATAATTTCTAAATCGTCAGCATAAATAACTTCTTTTTCAAGAAGTACTTCCGACAGATTTTGATGTTGCTCTTTGTGTTCGGCAAGTATGGTTTTCGCTCGCTCATATTGTTCATTAATAATTCTTTGCACCTCACTATCTATTAAGGTTGCCGTCTCGTCACTATAAGGTTTATTAAATCCCCAATCCTGACCGGTAGCATCGTAATAGTTTAAGTTAGGAAGTTGTTCGCTCATACCATAATAAACTACCATTGCATAAGCTTGCTTGGTTACTCGCTCCAAATCATTAGCAGCTCCTGTAGATATTTTACCCAAGAATACTTCTTCGGCTGCACGACCTCCTAAAGTCGCACACATCTCATCTTGAAGTTGATTGTAAGTAGTAATTTGTCTTTCTTCCGGCATATACCATGCTGCTCCCAAAGATTTACCTCGAGGCACAATGGTTACTTTAACCAAAGGATTGGCGTATTCCAACATCCAACTTAAGGTAGCGTGTCCCGCTTCATGAATCGCTATCGAACGACGCTCTTCTAAAGTAGTAACTTTTGATTTCTTTTCTAAACCCCCTACGATACGGTCTATTGCACTCATAAAGTCATCACGAGTCACATATTCTTTACCATTCCTTGCTGCAATCAAAGCTGCTTCATTACAAACATTCGCAATATCTGCTCCTGAGAATCCCGGAGTTTGACGAGCCAAAAATTCAGTATCAACAGACTCATCTATTTTTATATTACGCAAATGAACGACAAAGATTTCTTTTCTATCATTCAATTCAGGAAGATCCACTTGAATTTGACGGTCGAAACGTCCGGCACGAAGTAAGGCTTTATCTAAAATATCCACACGGTTAGTAGCCGCAAGGATAATTACACCGCTATTTGAGCCGAAACCATCCATTTCAGTAAGCAATTGGTTCAATGTGCTTTCACGTTCATCATTAGAACCCATATTCGGATTCTTTCCTCTCGCACGACCAACTGCATCTATTTCATCGATAAATACAATACATGGAGATTTTTCTTTGGCTTGACGGAATAAGTCTCGAACACGAGAAGCTCCTACGCCAACAAACATTTCAACGAAATCAGAACCCGAAATAGAGAAGAAAGGGACATCTGCTTCACCGGCAACGGCTTTAGCCAACAATGTTTTTCCTGTTCCCGGAGGACCAACCAACAAAGCTCCTTTAGGAATCTTAGCTCCTAAGCTGGTATATTTACCCGGATTTTTGAGAAAATCAACAATTTCTTCGACCTCTTGTTTAGCTTCCGAAAGACCCGCAACGTCTTTAAATGTAACTTTTTGAAAATTCGGCGAAGATTTATCATAGATCTGCGCTTTTGTTTTACCTACATTAAAGACTCCGCCACCGCTTCCTCCACCTGACATTCTTCTCATTAGGTAAAACCATATAAAAATAATCAGAATAAAAGGAAGAAATTGAAGAACAATGGCCCAAAATAAACTTCCTCCCTCTTCATAAGTAAGTTTAGCATCTATTTGGTAATTATCCGAAGCTTTTTCAAAAGCATGGTCGAAACGATCTATTGAAGGTATAGAGGCAAAAACATTAGGCTTACCCGGTGAATTTCCCCAAATATTATTATTTTCCGGAACGCCCGAAGGAAATACTTTTGCAACAGAATCTGACTTAACGATACCGGTTACTTCTTTTTTGTTCTCATTAACCGTAATCTCATTAAACACATTCCCTTCCAACAAAGCTACAAATTCCGTCCAGGCTCGTTCATTATCATTCTTTTCCCCGGGGTTAGTAAAAAAGATTGCTAACAACGAAAGTAGGATGAATACATACATCCAATTCATATTAAACTTGGTTGGTTTATTCCGAGGGTCTCGTCCCCCCGATCGAGGGGGAATATTTTGTTTTTTATTACTCATAATACGTCGGGGATTTCTGTAAATTTAGCATCTGCCCACAGCGCTTCCAAATTATAATATTGTCTTACATCAGGAGTAAATATATGAAGCATTATGTTTCCATAGTCCATAGCAACCCATTGAGCGTCTCGCATTCCAACTGCCCCTAATGGTTTCTCTTTATGTTTCTCATATACTAAATCCCAAACCTTATCAGACAATGCTGAAACTTGTGTAGGAGTATTACCTTCACAGATTACAAAATATTGGCAAATTGAATTTTCCAGATGAGATAAATCCATAGAGACAATATTTTTCCCTTTTTTATCTTGTAGACCTTCTATTATTGTGCTTAATACTTGTTTCGTTCCGTCCATTCGTTATTTTTATATTTATCTATTTCCTTGATATAACGTCAAATTGAAAAAGAGGTTCTATTATTGTGCTTTTGTTTGTGTTATAATCATTTCATTTCCCAAATGTCACAGGTCATTAAGAATTCTTTTAATGTTCTGCTTGGTTCTTTGGTTTGCACCTCTTCTATCTTTTTCGTAAATTCTTCGTCATATACAGGAGCTTCTACATCGCGTATTACTCCTAAAGCTACGGGAAGATCCGACCCATCCATAAGAGCTAATTTCAAATGTAAGGTTGCGTCTTCAAGAGTAGCATCATGAGTTAAAATATCATCTAAAGTATAACCGTTTTCTCCGATAGCAACTGCTTTCAAAGAGAAACCATCTTGAACAAGTCCTCGATTGTTATCTTTTCCAAATAACATTTTCTCTCCATGTTTCAAATATATCGTTTTATCGGCACGGTTTTCTTTATTAGTTATTTCATTATGTATCCCATCATTAAAGATTACACAATTCAATAAGATTTCCATGACTGAAGTTCCTTTATGCTTAGCTGCCGCCAACATAATCTCCGGAGTATTCTTTACATCCGAATCAATGACGCGAGCAAAGAATCGTCCTCTTGCTCCCAAAGTTAATTCTGCCGGACGGAAAGGATCTTCCACTGTTCCATAAGGAGAAGATTTAGAAATAAAACCCCTTTTAGAAGTTGGAGAATATTGTCCTTTTGTTAATCCATATATTCTATTATTCATCAAAAGAATATTAATATCTACATTCCTTCTTACAGCATGAATGAAATGATTACCCCCAATTGCCAAACAGTCGCCATCTCCTGTAGTTAACCATACAGACAGTTCCGGATTAGCAACTTTAACTCCGGTTGCAATAGCTGCTCCACGCCCATGAATAGTATGAAAACCATAGGTATTCATATAATAAGGCAAACGGGAAGAACATCCAATCCCTGAAATTACAGCTGTATTATGAGGAGCGATGCCTAACTTTGCCATCGCTTTGTGTAAACTACTCAACACCCCATAATCTCCACAACCGGGGCACCATTTAACCAACTGAGAACTTTTGAAATCTTTTGCTTCGTATGTTAATTGCTCTGTCATAATTTACTCCTCCAATTCTTTAGTAATTTCTTTCACTAATTTTGTCTCATTAAACGGCTGCCCCTCTACGCGATTGAATTGCAATGGATTGAATCCTTTGATCTTTCCTCGTAAATGGTTTGCAAACTGTCCTAAATTTTGCTCAAAGACAATCACTTTTTTGTACTTTTTCATAATCTCTTCCGTATTTCTTGGAAGTGGATTGATAAATTTGAAATGACTAAAGGCAACTTTTTTCCCTTGAGCTTGCACTTTATTAACAGCCTCATATAAATGACCGTAAGTACCTCCCCAACCAACAACTAATAATTCGGCATCTTTATCTCCTAATACTTCTTGTTCTGGAATAAAATCAGCTATTTTATCAATCTTTGCTTGACGAGTTTCTGTCATTAATTGGTGATTCTCAGCATCAGTACTTATTGCACCTGTTTCATAATTTTTTTCTAATCCACCAATACGATGCATAAAATTTTCTGTTCCAGGAACAGCCCAATAACGAACCTTAGTGTCTTCGTTTCTTTTATATGCTGTCCACCCTTCTCTCATTTCTTGACTCACATAGGGAGGATGGATTTCAGGATAGTTTTCTAAATCCGGAATACGCCAAGCTGAAGAACCGTTAGCAATATAGCCATCTGTAAGTAAAATGACAGGGGTCATATGCTCCAAAGCTAATTTACTTGCCCAAAATGCAGAATCAAAGCAGTCTGTTGGAGATAGAGCAGCAATAACAACTGCTGGACTTTCTCCATTACGACCGTATAATGCTTGCATTAAATCGGTTTGTTCACTTTTTGTCGGCATACCTGTAGAAGGACCTGAACGTTGGACATCTATAATAACTAAAGGTATTTCAGAAATAACAGCTAATCCGATTGCTTCACTTTTCAAAGCCAATCCGGGACCTGAAGTACTTGTTACAGCCAAGTTTCCTGCAAAGGAAGCTCCGATAGCAGTACATATACCGGCTATTTCATCTTCTGTTTGCATTACTTTAACTCCCAAATCTTTCCTTGCTGTTAGGTATTGCATAATTTCTGTTGCAGGAGTAATGGGATATGATCCTAAAAACAATTCCATCCCTGCTTTTTCTGCTGCTGCAATAAGTCCGTAAGCAGTCGCTTTATTTCCATTTACATCTAAATAGAAACCTTTTTCGTGCGCAGAACTTTCGATTCGATAAGTAGAAGCAGAAGCATGTGTATTATGTCCGTAGTTATATCCGGCATGTAATACTTTAATATTAGCTTCTAGTGCATCCGGTTTCTTTTTGAATTTATTACCCAAAAGTTTTTCAACAATCTCCAATGGGCGATTGAATAACCAGCAAACTAAGCCTAAAGCAAAAATATTTCTACTACGGAGAGCTTGTTTACTATTTTCTACTCCTAAAGCATCTTTACACATTTGGGCGATAGGAGCAGAAATTACTTGAACAGAATTTAATCCTAACTCACTGAAAGGATCATCTGTCTGAAACAATGCTTTTTCCAAATCGCTTTTTTCAAAAGAATCGCTATCGATAATTACGACAGCGTTCGATTTAATAGCATGTGCTTTAACTTTAAGTGCTGCCGGATTCATAGCAATCAGCACATCGGCTTTATCGCCGGGTGTATACACTCGATTTGTTCCTAATTGCACTTGAAATCCTGATACGCCACCTATGGTACCATGAGGTGCTCTGATTTCAGCAGGATAATCGGGAAATGTAATTATATCATTACCCAATTCAGCGGATAAATTGGAGAATAAAGTTCCTACCAATTGCATCCCATCGCCCGAGTCGCCAGAAAAATGTATGACAACTCGATCTATCTCCGTTACGGTTGGATTGTCTAACATGAAATTTTTATTCAAATTAAATAATACTTTTTACTAGAATCAACTGCAAAAGTAGTCACTTTTTGGGATATTCCCTAAAACGCAGATAAAAATAGTCCAATATCATTACAAGGAAGATTAAATTTCTTTGACACATAGCCATTTACCATCTTCCCGGAATACATATATAAGCCCGATTGAAGAATCTGATCATACTTGAAACTATTAATCATTCCTCCTTGCTCTCCTATTCTTGTTATTAAAGGAGAAAAAATATTACTTAAAGACATGGAAGCCGTTCTCGCCACTCTGGAACTTATATTCGATTGGCAATAATGAAGTACATTATATTTCTCAAAAGTATCGGGATGATCTTGCGGAAGAAAACAGGTGGTTTCAAAACATCCTCCTTGACTTAGTCTTAAATCTATTAAGACTGCCCCTTTCTTCATAACTTTAATCACATCTTCCGAAATAACTACGCGAACAGGGTCATTGATATAACGCATCGCTCCGATAACTACATCGGCAGTTTTAAAAGCATTCATCAATACATTAGGTTGAAAAACAGAAGTAAATACACCTTGACCTATATTATCTTGCAAATGTCTTAATTTACGTATATCATTATCAAATACTTTTACCTCTGCCCCTAAAGCCATAGCAGAACGAGCTGCAACAGTTCCTGCAACTCCTGCTCCTATAATAACGATTTCTATAGGAGCTATTCCGGGAACTCCTCCTAACAGGACTCCTTTCCCTTTGTTTTCATTATTAAGCAATTCTGCTGCCAAAAAGACAGAAGCTGCTCCTTCAATCTCAGCAATGGAATCTCGAACCGGAAAATCAAAATTATCCAATGCCATTAATTCATAGCCTATGGCATTCAATTGTTTTTTACTCATTAAAGAAAGAGCTTCCGAACTCATTTGAGACAAGGAAAGCATACTACATACTGTTGTCTTATTCTTTACCAAGTGAATTTCCTCAATAGTCAAAGGCGCTATTTTGAAAATTAAATCACTTTGATAAACTTCTTCCTTCCTTTTAATCAAGGCTCCTGCTTCAGAATATACTCGATCCGAATAGTTTAATCCTTTGCCGGCTCCTTCTTCCAATATAATTTGATGACCTGCATCAATAATCATATCCACAGCTTCGGGCGTCAATGCCAACCGTTTTTCTTTTTTT
>DAIPZW010000042.1:0-9299 GCA_036781965.1 Bacteroidales bacterium | reverse complement strand
ATTATTATTTAATTTCATACCTTTGTCTCGCTATCTAAGTATTGGATTTTATAACTTAAAAATAATACAGTAATGGTAAGTTACAAAGAATTAGGCTTAGTAAACAGCCGCGAACTCTTTGAAAAAGCATTCAAAGGGAAGTATGCTATTCCTGCGTATAATTTCAACAACATGGAACAAATGCAGGCGATTGTTCAAGCTTGCGTTGAAACAGACTCTCCGGTTATCCTTCAGGTATCGAGTGGAGCTCGTAAGTATGCGAACCAAACTTTGCTTCGCTATATGGCTCAAGGAGCAGTAGAGTATGCTAAAGAACTTGGCAATAACATTCCTATCGTTCTTCATTTGGATCATGGGGATACTTTTGAACTATGCAAGAGTTGTATTGAAATGGGATTTTCATCTGTAATGATTGATGGTTCGCATCATTCTTATGAAAAGAATGTGGAACTGACTGCTCAAGTGGTTGAATATGCTCATAAATATGACGTGACCGTAGAAGGCGAATTGGGTGTATTAGCCGGAATTGAAGATGATGTTGTTGCTGAAACTCATACTTATACTCGTCCTGAAGAAGTAGAAGATTTTGTAACTAAGACGGGGGTAGATTCATTAGCAATCTCGATTGGTACTTCTCACGGAGCTAACAAGTTCAAACCTGAACAATGTACTCGCGATGCAAGCGGAATATTAGTTCCTCCCCCATTGCGTTTTGATATATTGGAAGAGATAGAAAAAAGGATTCCGGGCTTTCCTATTGTATTACATGGTTCTTCTTCTGTACCACAAGAATATGTAAATATTATTAATGAAAATGGAGGAAGATTGAAAGATGCTATTGGAATCCCTGAGGATCAACTTCGAAGAGCTTCTAAATCTGCTGTTTGTAAGATTAACATTGATTCGGACGGACGTTTAGCTATGACTGCTGCTATACGTGAAACATTTACTGAACACCCTGAATGGTTTGATCCTCGTCAATATTTAGGACCTGCTCGCGAAGAGTTGAAGAAACTTTATATGCATAAATGCCGCGAAGTATTAGGTTCTGCGGGACATGCGCATGAGTAGATTTAAGATTTAAGATTAGATATACAAGATCGGATTGAGGTTATTCTTTAAGAATAGCCTCTTTCTTTTTAGAAAGGATAACCAACAGCCAAATGCCAAGCCCAATTATCTTTGAAATTGGGATTAGTAATTACCCAAGCATCACTGCCTTTCTTTGCAGGATTATAGGCTTTCCAACCTGCATCGAAGCGCACGAGAAAGAAGTCAAAGTTTAGACGCAAGCCAAGTCCATAGCCTAAGGCTATTTCTTTATAAAAGCGATCCAGTTGAAATTTTCCGCCTTCTTGACCTTCATAATCCTTAATTGTCCAAATATTACCTGCATCAATAAAGGCTGCCACTTCAAATTTCCAAAAGAGGCGACTTCTTAACTCAAGATTCAAATCTAATTTTATATCGCCCGACTGATTAAAGAAAGTAGTGGTACTGTCCGCTACATAACTTCCCGGCCCTAGCTCCCGAACCGACCAAGCTCGAACACTGTTTGCTCCTCCTGAATAATACCGTTTCTCAAACGGAAGCATATCAGCATTACCGTGAGGATAACCAATTCCACCTCCTACGCGAAAGGCAATTGAAGTATCATCTCCCAGAATAAAGCTTCGGGAATAGTCAAAATCAGTCTTTACAAACTGAGCAAAGTGGGTGTTAAACAGTTGGTAAGAACCATTATTATCTTTCTTCCAATCAAATGCGTTCGCTAATCCATAAAGCAAATTACCGGAAGACTCAATCGTAAATCGGAAAGAACTGCTTCCTTTTTGATGTTTTACTGAACCGGGAGTTGTTTTTTGATAGGTATAAGACATGCCTACAATGAATTGATTGGTGTATCCGAACAACTGTGCACTGGGAGGCAGGTTACTCATAAATACGCTATCGGTGCGAGGAAGATATACATAATCAATATCCAACAAACTAAATTTGTGGCGGACTGATGAGTTTATTCGGCTTTGCCAAGTATAGCTTAGCCCTCCTGAAAGCAGAGTCCGGTCGTATTCTTGTCTGGATTGGTTGTTATAACTAACTAAAAATTCGGTCGAAGTTCGTTTACTCTTCATGAAGTTTTTTCCTACAAAAGGAAACAGAATCTTAGGTATCACAATCGAAGCGTCGGCACCAATCTCCCAATAAGGTTCGGTTTCGGAGATTGCTTCATAAGCTCCTCGAAGGCGCATACTCAAGGTTTCCGATCGTTTGAAAAGGTTTCGATGTGTGTAACCTGTGGTTGCTGCAACTCCTAAATCGCCATGTGTATTGGTTCCTTCTATGGAAAACGAAACTGTTTGTTTCTTTGAAGGAATCGTCATGATATGAGAATCGATGTAAAGAGAATCACTTTCCCGGCTTTCCCTATGCTCTATTTGAACGTTACTTAATGCGCTTAAAGATGACAAAGCCGAATAAGTAAGGTTTTCTGCTATAAGAGAGTAAGTCGAAGTCGGGATAATGAAAGTATTTCTGTCAAGCACAGAAGAACTTAACATCGGATTATCCCCATTGTAATATATAATGGTGTTTCGTCTAACAATACTATCTGTTCGCGGATAGTCCGCAAGTGTGGCATACTTCAGTGGGTCATAATCCAAGTAGTAATATACCTTATTGTAATAGAATTTCTGATGAGGCAACTTGTGTGTACTGCCATCTTCAGCCCTAAGCTCCCGCATATCAAGTATCATCTTCAAATCAATGATATGGGAATGATGGGTGGAATCGGCATCAAAATGAATATATGATTTATTAAACTCATAATATCCGCGATTGCGAAGTAAGGTTGTGATTCGATCCCGTTCTGCATCCAGCAGATTACGATCAAAGAGCGCACCCGCTTCCGGTTTAATCAATGAAACATATATTTCAGGCGATTCGCCCGGCATAGTCTTTTCGGGCAACTTGGATTCTCCGCCAAACAATTCTTGTTCAATCGTTTTATCTTCAATTTGAATGGTATATTTCCCTATAGTATAAGGTATATTTCCTTTAATATAATAGGTTATATTGGCTTTCTTGGTGGTAGTATCGACTTTTGAATGTACTTCCGCATCCATGTAACCCGAGTTAAACAATAGCTTCTCGAACTCATCTTCGGTCTTCGAAAGTGCGTTTTCGTCAAATATAACGGGTGGCTCTCCCAACTTCATCCAAAAACGATCCCACTTCGAAGTCGAGTCTGCGTCGGACACACTATATAACTGGAGCAGGGTTTTGTTCCAATTCAACATCTTGAAATTCGGTTCTTGCTTCAGATAGGGCTTTAGTTCCCGCTCCTTAAATTCAGGAACATCCGATTCGATATATACTTTATCCAAGAGATAATCCCCATCAGGAACGTGTTTGGTTATATTACAGGCAATCAATCCCAATAAAATCATTGCGACAGCAAAAAGACGTTGTAAAGACTTAATCATTTATTTAATTGTGAGTTGATAACCGAGAGTTGATCGTTGACAGTTATAATAATCAGATTAAACATTCAAAAATAATCCCGACAAAATTAGTTTTTATTCTTATATTCTCCTAATTTTTCTTTTTGTTTCATCCCGCGAAACAAAGTGTATCATCCCGTGAAACGAGTTGTTTCATCCTGTGAAACAAAGTGTTTCAAAGCAAGAAACGAGTTGAAACAAATAATGTATTAAGAATGAATCACTTGCAAATAATGCACAATCTGCTTGCCTAACTCGCGAATTTTCAGACTATCGGTGTTCTCGGATGGGGAAAGCGAGGTGATAGCAAGGTCATATATCGTCTTTTTGGTCTTTTTCAAACCGATGGTCATATCGGTTTTTGTCTGTAAAAGAATATATTCCAAGACCGGATTTCTACGCACCGTAAGATCAATTACAATATCATAATGGCGCAAAGATGCTTTTTCTGCCAAGTCATCCAAGTTGTTTTCAAACCAATCGGTCGCTTGTTTCTCCTCGATTATTTTGTAAGAGGTTTCGGAATAGTCATATTCATCTTTTTTATCTTTATATGCATAAGCCATAACCTGTTTGCCCATCTGTTTCAATCGTTCAATAAAGGTATCGGCTTCTTCATAATCTTTGGTCTCGAACAAGATTAAAACAGTTTGTATCTCATTGAAATTAAGGAACTTTTTGCTTCTGTTCGCGTTCTCGGACAACTTCTTTACTTTCTTTTTAATAAATGGATTGTACATGTTCTTACTATTTTATCATCGACAAAAATTCATCTTCTGAGATGATAGATATGCCTAATTTATTGGCTTTTTCTAATTTTGCGGGTCCCATATTCTCGCCTGCAAGCACAAAGTCAGTTTTTCCCGAAATGGAACCTGCGTTTTTTCCGCCGTTTTTCTCAATCATTTCTTTATACTCATCTCGCGAATGATGCGAAAATACACCGCTAATGACAAAGGTTTTCCCTTCTAACTTATCCGAAATCTCAGACAAAGCCTCTTCATTCAAAGAGAATTGCAGTCCATAAGTACGAAGCCTCGACACCAATTCTTTGTTTTTATCATCAGAAAAATAGTCTATCACGCTTTGCGCAATGCGAGGCCCAATCTCATCTACGTTAATTAGCTCCTCATAAGATGCGTTCATCAACTTGTCTATATTGTGAAATGCGCCTGCAAGTTTCTTTGCTATCGTCTCCCCTATATAACGGATTCCCAAGGCATATAGTACACGACCGAAGGGAACTTGCTTAGATTCTTCCAGACTTTCCAGGAAGTTGTCTGCACTCTTACTGCCCCATCGCTCCAAACGATAAAGATCGGGCTTGCGAAGGGTATATAAATCAGCCACATTCTTTATAAGTCCTTCGTCATAAAATTGGGCAATCGTTTCTTCTCCTGCATTAATATTCATTGCTTTTCTACCCACAAAATGCTCTATCATCCCTTTTATCTGCGGCGGACAACCGGTATTGTTGGGGCAATAATGAGCGGCTTCGTTCGGATCTTTTATTAATCGCGCTCCACAAGCAGGACATTTTTCGGGGAAACGCACTTTTTCACCGATTAATATGGAGCGTTCCTCGTAGTTGATTCCCGTTATTTTAGGAATAATCTCCCCTCCCTTTTCCACATATACCATATCATTATAATGAAGATCCATGTTGTTTATGATGTCTTCATTATGCAAAGAAGCTCGCTTAACAATAGTTCCGGACAGTTGAACCGGATCAAGATTGGCAACAGGCGTAATGGTTCCGATCCGACCTACCGACCATTCAATCGAAAGCAAACGGGTTTGAGCCGATTCTGCCTGAAACTTATAAGCAATAGCCCAACGTGGCGACTTGGAAGTCCAACCCAAATGGAGTTGTTGCTTTAATGAATCGACCTTCAAGACTATACCATCGGTGGCGACAGGCAAGTTGTGTCGTTCATGATCCCAATACCTTATAAACTCAAATACTTCTTCTATCGAGTGGCATCTTTTAACAGCATCGGACACTTTGAAGCCCCATTCGCGTGCTTTCTTTAAGTTTTCGAAATGACTATCACAAGGGACTTCACGTCCGGGCATATAATACAGGTAGGCATCCAACTTACGAGAAGCGACTACTTTCGGATCCAATGACTTCAAAGAACCGGCAGCCGCATTGCGAGGATTAGCAAAAGGAGCTTCTCCGTCCTTTTCCCTCTCTTCATTTAATTGATAAAAGACCTTCCAAGGCATAAGGACTTCGCCCCGAATTTCAAACTTTGGAGGATAATCATCCCCTTGAAGCCTCAACGGAATACTTTTAATCGTACGTATATTTTTGGTTACATCATCTCCTTTCACCCCATCTCCACGAGTTAAGGCTTGAACTAACTCGCCGTTTTGATAGGTCAAAGAGATGGAGGTTCCGTCATATTTCAATTCACAAACCAAATCAAAGTCCTCGTTTAATGCCGATTTAGTGCGCGAATAGAAAGCAGCAACCTCTTCCTCGCTATAAGTATTGGACAAGGAAAGCATGGGATAGGAATGGGCAACTTGCTTGAAGTTCTTATTAATATCACTCCCTACACGTTGAGTAGGCGAGTTCGGATCAAAGAATTGCGGATACTTAGCTTCCAATTCTTCCAACTCTTTCAGAGTAAAGTCATACTCTTGATCCGAAACAGTCGGTTGGTTCAAGACATAATACCGATAGTTCCATTCCTCAATCGTCTGACGCAGGGACTCGATTTGTTGTTTTATCTGTTCTTCCATCTAAAACTTTCCATTAATATTTCTATATCTTGGTCGATATAATTGATAACAGGAGCCAATGAATCTCGATTCATCGGAGTATCAAAATACAAAGAACCCTTCACAAAAGAAGCAATGCTATCCGTGATAACAAACTGCACAGGCGAAGGAACATTCCCTTGCAAGCGATAGATTTGTCCGAAGACTTGATCTTGCGGATTATGAAACTCCGACACATTCATAGCTTCTGCCCGCTCGATATGAGAGAATATAAATCGATTCATATCTTCTTCTACAAGCGGAAAATTCTTTTTTTCTTCGGTAAAATAACTACAATAAACTCGCGCTTGCAAGTCTTTGTAATGAATATTAAACCATATACCCCGCAAGGAATCTTGTTCGACCGGCTCAATCTCCGCTTGTGATGACATCAAAAAGCTAAACATCGAATAAATATCCACCAAAGTATAACCTGCATATTCAGGTTCAAGGCGGGGATATCCCTCAGGTTTAGGCACAGACTCTTTAGTGCATGCTCCGAAAAGAATTAAATAAGCAATCAGAAAAATATAATATTTACTCTTCTTCATTGGTTTCTTCGGGCTGAATAGTGAATCGAACTTGGGCGATTCGTTTATCATCCATCTCCAATACTTCAAAAGAATAGATGTCATGACTAATTATTTCGCCCTGTTCGGGAAAGTCTCCTTTAATCTCAAGTACTAATCCTGCAAGTGTATCTACTTCGTCCGTAAGCTTTCCGAAGGATTTTTCGTCTATATTAGTTGTACGAAAGAAGTCGGTCAATGGTATTTTAGCATCGCAAAGAAAACTTCCACCTTCGCAAGCAATACAGCGTTCTTCTTCATCATCATATTCATCGCTGATCTCTCCTACTATCTCTTCGAGTATATCTTCTAAAGTAACAATCCCCGAAGTACCGCCAAACTCATCGACCACTATAGCCATGTGATTGCGATTGATACGAAATTCTTCCAACAAACCATCGACTTTCTTAGTCTCAGGGACATAGAATACCGGACGAATCAACTTTTGCCAATAGAACGTATTGTCTTTTTCCAAGTGAGGAAGCAAGTCCTTTATATACAGGACGCCTTTTATATCATCTTGATTCTCCCCATAAACAGGAATGCGGGAATAGGCTACTTCGATGATATATTCAATAATATCTCTGAAAGGAGTATTAAATTGAACGGCAGAAATATCCATTCTGGGTGTCATTATTTCGACCACCGTGCGGTTATGCAAAGTAATGATTGCTTTAAGTATATCTTTTTCCTCCGACAAATCTTCGGAAGTCATCTCCAATGCTTTGGAAATCTCTCCTACAGATACATCTGTCGGTTTCTTTTTATTCGTTCCCTCAAAGCTTTGAGAAGATTTTATCCACCACGAAGATAAGGGCGAGAAGACTCGAACAAAGAATAACATCAATCCGGAAGTTCGTCGTGCATATTTCAAGGGATTATTCCTTACATAATAAGCCGGCATCAAGTCGGTCAAAAGAAATAATAAGAAAAGAGTCGCAACCAGAATAATCCAATAGCCGGAAACAGCGATACTATCCATACGAACAAAACAAACAAATGCCACTCCGGCAACAAGGATAAAAAATATTCCAAAGAAACGATGACCAATCATAGCTGTTACTTCCACTTTCTCGGGTTGCATCAGCATCTCTTTCAGTTCCAAATCGGTCGGTTTATCACTTTCTTCGACTTCTTTCTTCTCTTGACTGGAAAGCAAGGTTTGAGCGTTTATCGCGGAAGATATACTTCCGATAAAGAAAAGCAACAAAAGAGAGCATGCTACAATCAAGGCAGGTATTTCCCAACCTATACTTAAAGTAGCATACACAGTAGCAAGCATCATTTAAAGATATAAATTAGCGTTCTCTTTATCTTTCTTTTAGAATGGTAAATCATCAGGATCATCATTAACTACCGGCGCAGCAGGAGTCTCTTGACGTGGAGTTTGTGGCTTAGGTGCTTCAGTTGCTGTCATGGTTTCCGAAGGATGCGGAGCTCTTCCTGCATTATCCGTAGGTTTACTTCCTAATAATTCCAAGTTGTCTCCCCAAATTTCAGTCACATAGCGTTTATTTCCGTCACTTCCATCGTATGAACGAGTTCTTATTTTTCCCTCGATATAAAGCTTAGTCCCTTTACGAACGTATTTCTCAGCTATTTCTGCCAAGCCACGCCAAAGAACGATATTGTGCCACTCCGTTCTATCAGGAACTTGTGTCCCGTTAGCTGCCGTATAGCCTCTTTCAGTAGTTGCTATCGTAAAGTTTGCTACTGCTACTCCATTATCTAAATATCTCACATCGGGATCTTTACCTACGTTCCCTATCAACATTACTTTATTAATCGACATCGTTATTTTTCTTAAATATAAGTTTCGGTTCAAAGGTAAATAAAAAAGTATTTCTATCCAAATAAATGGTTTTTCAATTTAGATTCAGAAGTGATACATCAAATGTAACATGGGAACAAATTGACCAACATCATGAATGATTGTATATTTCATTTCTACTCCGATAGAAAACGAATCTGCTGTTCGAAAATTAATCCCTCCGCCAAGATTCAATCCGAATCGGGTTACATAGTTATGTAAATTATAGCCCTTCTCTCCAAATATAGGTCCAATCTTATATCGATGATCCCAGCAAACAAGAACTAATCCTGCTAAAGGATATAAATTTACATGAGGAGCTATATTAAACAAATAATGAGCATTGACATTAAGTTCCAAACCATTTACATCATCTTTCTTGAAGAAATAGTTTAAACTTGGAGATAATTGGATTTTATTTGTCAATCCATAATTAAATTTAGCTCCCAAAGTCACATTTTCATTATAACTTCCATATCCTAAGTTTAGCCCTAGTGCCTTATTCCCTTTTTGTGCAAATGAACTTGTAGCAACAAATAGTATTGCTAACAATATTAATAAAGTTTTCTTACTCATACTACTGATTTATTTAATGGTTAACCTAAAATCCGCAACAAATTAATTTGGATAACTACAGTGCATGTTGAGAGG
>DAIPZW010000041.1:0-9306 GCA_036781965.1 Bacteroidales bacterium | reverse complement strand
AAAATTCCTATTATATTTTTAAAAATAAACCTTATTTTTCATGAATCACATAACACACTCACATTCAAATAGTTTCAAGCTTTTAGACACTGAACGAGTATGTGTTTTTTATTTGCGAGAGTAGTTCCAAAAATATAATTATCGCCGCCATCTTTCAGTCGAAGTCGTTTGCGTAAGTCTTCTGCCGAAAGAGGGAAATTACGTACGCTGATATGCGCAGCATTTATATCAACAAGAAACAGTTTTAGCTCTTGTTTATTCATCGATGCTGTTTTTTCTACTCGAAATCGTCTTCCGGGAAAGTCAGCAATATAAGTTGATGAGGTATATAAATGACTGTCGGGACTCAACTTTTCTAAATCAAAACGGCTAGCTATACTTTTATAAAAGCCTGCTTTGAGGATTGCCGCATTGGGTTCGTATAAAAACTCCTTGACTTCGGAAGCACAAACGGGCGATGACTGTTTTTCTTCTTCGTAAGAAAAAGACAATTCTTGTGATGTATTTCCTTTGACAAAGTTAATGCAAACTACTTCAGGATGATTGGCTGGAATAGCCGTCATCAAACAAAGCAACTCTTTACATTCATTATCAACAGCTAGCACATATACCTTATTTATATTTTTGAGCGGCCTTATGACGGCAGTTATATCCAACATAGGGGAAAGTTTTATCAAGACTTGCTTACCTTTTTCAAGCAGGAGGTCTTGTATTCCCAACAAATTGGGTTCGCAGTCTTCGATAAGTACCAACTTTTTTCCGGTCTTCCCTCTACGGGCGGGATCGAGGTAGATACAATCCACCGGATTCATTTGTTTGAGAAATGCGACAGCCTCTTCATTGAATGTTTCAATCTTGCTTAAGCCTAAAACCTGAAAATTATGTCGGGCAACGGTTACTAATTCCGGTTGTCGCTCAATATAATAGCTCTTAGCAAACGATTGACTTAAAAAAGCCGTATCCACTCCCATTCCGCCGGTCAAGTCCGCCAATGTTTCCCCCGAAACCAAATTAGATTTATAGCGTGCTGTTATTTCTGAAGAAGATTGTTCGATAGATAATTTAGGTGGATATAATAAATCCTCCTTGGAATACCACGAAGGGAGTTTATCACGTACTTGTTGTCTTGCGGCAATTTGGGCTAATAATGACGAATAATTAGGTAATTCCTTAGAGTAGCGAGTCGCCTGTAAGGCTAGTTGGTTTGTATCGTGATTTAGGTGTTCACGTATAAATTCTTTTTCCTTTTGCGACCACATCATCCCAAATTAATACGTTCGGAGTGAATATCTCCTTGTAAGAACAAAGACGCCATCGTATCGAATTTCTCTGAAGAATCGGTAGTTAGAAAACGACAAGAGCCTTCTTTGGAAAGTTTCGAATCCATTTCGGGATGACGATATAAATAATTTTCAAGAGAAGAAGCAACATATTCTCCTTGCGAGATAAGTTGAATATGCTTTGGTATATATTTTTTTATCTTATCCAATAATAAAGGATAATGCGTGCAACCCAAAATAATAGTATCGATAAGCGGATCTTTTGAAAGGAGATTGTCTAAATGCTGTTTGACAAAATAATCAGCACCTTCCTTGTCTGCTTCTTGATTTTCGATCAAAGGCACCCACATGGGGCATGCTTCTCCGGTTACATTGATCGAAGGAAATAATTTTTGGATTTCTATGGTATAAGAAGACGAAGCAATCGTTCCGGGAGTCCCTAATACTCCGACATGTCCCGTGTTGGTCAAATTATTTACTATTTCTGCTGTCGGACGAATCACTCCCAATACTCTCTGTTCGGGATTGATAAGTGGAAGATCATTTTGTTGAATGGTACGCAAGGCTTTTGCCGAAGCAGTATTACAAGCCAAAATAATTAAAGGACAGCCCTCTTCGAAAAGTTTTTTAACAGCTTGTAGCGTAAATTCATAAACCAACTCGAAAGACCTTGTTCCGTAGGGTGTACGAGCATTATCGCCCAAATACAAATAATCGTATTTGGGCAATAACTTACGGATTTCTCCCAATATGGTTAGTCCACCGTAACCAGAATCAAATATGCCGATAGGTGTTTTTATTTAGAGTCCTAATTTTCTTTTTACAAGATCCGTTGCGTTTTCGCTATTTGGGTGAACATATACAATCACACCGCCTCCACTTGCCGGATTAACATCTAGAACATAAGCATAATTGTTTTCAAGCCCAACTTGTTGGATTGCTGTGTTTACTTTCTCTACGATAGGCGCAAATAAAGATTGTTGCAATTGTTGTAAACGTTGTTGTGATTGTTGATTAAATACAGATGCACGTTCTTCTATATCTTGTATTTCTTGCAGTCTGCTATTTCTAATGGTTTCTGATAATCCTTCAGCTTCCGCCATAAAAGATTCTGTTTTCTTAGCATATTCTTCTTCCAATTCTTTCATTCTGCTCTCTACTGCAGTGACTTCTTTCTGAATATCATTAGTCATTGTTGTGTATTCAGGCATAGCTGAAATGATTTCCGCAGAATTGATATAAGCGATTTTTTGATTTTCTTGAGCCATTACTCCAAGAGGAAGTAATAATAGGGCAAACAATACAATTTTCTTAAACATGATTATTTTTTTAGTTAATTAATTCGTTAAAATAAGGGAAGCAAAGGTATTAATTTATTTTGAATATCCTAATTTCTTAAGAACTTCATTACTCACATCAATAGCAGGTGAGGCATAAATAACACTCATTGCGGAAGCCCGATCTACTATCATAGAATAACCTTTGGCAGTAGCTATTTCTTTCACGGCATCATATATTTCATCTTGAATTGGCTTGATAAGACCTTCTCTTCTTTTGAATAATTCGCCATCAGTGCCAAAATATTTCCGTTTCAATTCTTGTGCTTCTTGTTCTTTTTCGACAATCTCCGCTTCGCGTTTCGTTTTCATATCCGGAGAAAGAAAAACTAAATCGGCTTGATAAGACTTATACAGGTTTTGTGCTTCTTGTTGTAAAGTTTCCACTTCTTGTTGCCATTTCCTAGAAAGTGAATTTAATTGATCATTCGCCATTTCATACGCAGGAATATTTTTTAGAATATACTCCATATCAATCAATGCAAATTTTTGTGCAAAGCTACTCAAAACTCCTACAGTCAAGAATATTGCTAAAATAAAGATCTTCTTCATGGTTTATATGGTATTAAATTAAATATGACTATTTTCTAATTAAAACTCTTGTCCGATGATAAAGTGAATTTCCGAACCATTGCGTTTAGCATCCGTATTTAATGCTTTATCAAATCCATACGCCCAGTCTAATCCAAGTAAACCAATCATAGGAAGATAGACACGAAGACCTACTCCCGCCGAACGTTTTAAGTCGAAAGGATTAAAATCTTTTACTTGTTGCCATGCATTTCCGGCTTCAACAAAGGCTAAACCATAGATAATGGTAGAAGATTCAAGCATAAATGGATAACGTAACTCTAATGATAAGCGAGAATAAGCATACGCTTCCATATTTTGAGGAGTCAATGATCCATTTGCATATCCTCTCAATCCGATTGTTTCTTGCGCATAAGTAGTTGAATAACCACTCATGCCATCTCCTCCCATATAGAAAGTTTCAAAAGGAGAACGTTTATTGGAATTATAAGAACCCAAGAATCCATACTCAATACGGCTCATTAAAACAGGAGTTCTTTTGACTTTTTCTCTGCTAGCCAATGGGATATAAATACGTCCTTTGAATTTCCATTTGTGATATTCAATCCATTGGTATTTATTTCCATCCGAATCTTTTATGTTCTTATAATCTTTTCCATCCCATAGTGAGTGAGGTGGAGTTAAATTGACAGAAAGAGCGAACGTAGATCCCGAACGAGTATAAATCGGATTATCAATAGAGGAACGTGACAATGTCAAGCCCAATGAAACATTATTACAATTACCATTATTTACAGGGAAATAGTTCCAATTCTTAATCCAATACTTTTGATAGGAAAGTTCAGCCATGAAATTGAAATAATTATCCGGCCAAGTCAAACGTTTTCCATATCCTACGGAAAGACCGAGTATCTTCATGGACTTACTATCGTCATAAACATAATCGTTATAACCATAATTGTACATGGAATTAAAATAATTATCATAATAACGGCTTTCCACTCCGGTTGTTACCATATAATAAGCTCCCAAAGAGAAAGTATTCGGACGTTTTCCACCAAACCAAGGATCCATAAAAGAGACACTATAAGATTGGTAATAGCGTCCGTTGGTCTGTCCGCTAAGAGTAAGCGTTTGTCCTTCTCCTTGTGGAATCACTCCCTTGTAGGATTTTGGATTGAATAGGTTCTTCGCCGAGAAATTAGTAAACTTCAAACTTAATTTCCCGATTACTCCGGTTTGTCCGTATCCTGCCGAAAGTTCTATTTGGTCACTTGCTTTTGAAGTTAGATTGTATTGAATATCCACCGTACCTGTCTCTGGATTAGGTATCGGTTGAATATCTAAAGTCTCAGGATCAAAATGTCCCATCTGAGCTAATTCGCGAGCAGAATTCATTAATGCCTCTTTACTAAATAATTGCCCCGGCTTGGTTAATAATTCTCGACGGATAATATCTTCGTAAACACGGTCATTCCCATTAATAATAACTCGATTGATGGTCGCTTGAGTTCCTTCAGAGATTCTGATTTCTATATCTATGGAGTCATTTTCAATATGTGTTTCTACCGGAATCATACGAGAGAAAATATATCCATGATTGTAATATATATTCGCCACAGCATCTTCATCTGTCGATAAACGTTCCGTCAATTTCTTTTGATTATATACATCTCCTGCCTTCATATCAAGTATAGAACTTAACATATAGGATGATTGCAATGTATTTCCTACCCAATTAATATCACGGATATAGTATTTGTCTCCTTCATCCACATTGATATATATATCGACTTTCTTATCGCTTACATAAACAACGCTATCTGTTTCAATTCGAGCATCACGGTAACCTTTTTCATTATATTTCTCTATAATGTTATTTAAGTCGTTCTCGTATTCATCTTTCACAAATTTCTTTGTGCTGAACATCTTACGCCAACTTAATCTGAATCGTCTTGATAAGTCAAAACCTTCATTGGTTTTCTTCATTGCTACTTTCAAATCATAGTCTGAAAGATTTTCATTTCCGGAAAGATGAATTCTATTGATTTTTGTTTTTTCATTTTTATCTATATCAATATCAACTATAATATGACCGGCTTGAGAAAGATCATCCCGTTGTTGAATTCTTACTTCCGAATTACTAAATCCTTTTTCGTCAAAATAGTCGCTAATCCTCACTTTCGCACGATTAATCAAGTTAGGTGTCAATTGAGAACCTTTAGTGATTCCTATTTTAAGCTCCAAGTCTTCTCTTTCTCCTTTCTTGATTCCGCTGAAGTTAACTTGCGAAACAAGAGGATTTGGTTTCAATGCTATTTCCAACCAAACGCTGTCAGCGGTCATTTTAGTTGCCTTTATCTTTACATCAGAGAATAAACCATGCTTCCAAAAAAGTCTTAGAGCATCTGAAATTTCATCTCCGGGCACACTAATTTTATCTCCAACTGCCAATCCTGAGATTCCAATTAGCATATAGTCTTTATAACCATAGCTCTCTACTCCCGTAACCTGTATATCAGCAATTGCATATTTCTTATCACTTGAAGTTGAAGTATATTTTATGACCGGTAAGTCCTCATTAACCGAAGCCGCTACAGAAATATCGGATCCTTCATCAAAATGATTGAAGTTATTGTCATTATCTTGAGCTTTCAAGCCAATTATTATAAAAGCCATCAGGCTAAAGAGTAAAAACTTTTTGTACATATATCGTCTTATATTGTTCTTAGTTTGAATTATTGAACTTGTTCTCCTGTCTTACCGAAACGACGTTGCCGACTTTGGTAATCTGCTATTGCTTCATGGAGATTTTCTTTTCGAAAATCCGGCCAATAAACATCTGTAAAATAAAATTCTGTGTATGCAACCTGCCACAATAAGAAATTGCTTATTCTTTGTTCCCCTCCGGTTCTTATTAATAAGTCAGGGTCGGGAATATTCTTAGTGGTAAGGTGATCAGTAAAAGTATCTTCATTTATATCTTCTGCTTTTAGGCTCCCGGAATTTACTTTCAAAGCTATCTGTTTAGCTGCTTCTGCTATTTCCCAACGAGAAGAGTAACTAACCGCCAAGACTAAAGTCAATCCTGTATTGCGACTGGTTTCTTCCACGCAACCCATTAATGCAGTTCTTGTCTTTTCTTGCAAACGGTTTATTTCTCCTATTACAAGCAAACGAACATTATTCTTCATTAAGTCGGGAGTTTCTTGTTGAACGGCAAGAACCATTAATTCCATAAGAGCAGATACTTCCGTTTCCGGACGATTCCAATTTTCAGTAGAGAAAGTATAAACAGTAAGATAATCAATTCCTAATTCTCCTGCTGCTTCCGTTATTTTACGAATAGATACAACTCCTTCTTGATGACCGATAGAACGATCCAATCCTCTTTTCTGAGCCCAACGGCCATTACCATCCATAATGATAGCAATGTGTTTAGGAAGTTTTGTCAAATCTATTTTTTCTTTCATTAATTATTACATACAACGACCGTCTCTAAGTCCGAACTCCCAAGTAATGGAAATATACAGCGTATTATACCAGTCTTTATTTTTGAAAAATCCATTCTCTACATTATATGGATTATCTAAATTGAAACCATTCTTATTAGGAGAATCAAGACCATCTCCAAATAGTTTATGAACAGTAAACTCTAGTCCTAAATTTAATCTGTTTCTTAATTTATACTTGACACCTACACCCATAGGTAAGTTTAAACTAAAAAACGTATTATCACCGCCTGTTGCTAAAGCAACTCCTAGTCCCAAGAACATATAAGGAGTAATCTTACTTGTGCCTAAATAGGGGAACTTATCGCTATAAGGCAAAAAGTTAAACTCCATTTGTCCTCCCAAGTCGAAAAAACTGCGACTGAAAGAGTACTCTTGGGTTAGATTAGGAAACGCATTGTCCGTGTTCTTAGTCGAACCGGAAACTTTACCCCAAGATAAATCAGCTTTCAATGCCCAACGGAAATCAAAATTGTTTCTAAAAACAACTCCTGCCGAAGGATTCCAATCCTTAAACAAGGACGATTGATTGGCATCGCCCATATACATGGACATACCTGCTTGTCCTCCTATTTCATATTTGTATTCTTGTCCGACCGCTGTCAGACAATACAACAGACTGCTTATGCATATTAATAATTTTGAAGCTAATTTCATATTGTAATAACATCACGTATTCTTTAAGGAAACGTCAAAATAACCTCAAAATTATATCTTTAACCTATTTTCTATTTATAAAAGAGTTTCCCATTCTGAACATTTTCCAAATATCCTGTTGGTCTGTTCCTGTCTGAGAGCCTCCTATTATATAAAAATAAATGCCTTCTTCATCAACAATCAATGATGCTCCTTCCCTTAATACATAACTTTCGGGGAAAGCATATTTAGATTCTTTTAGCAACCATGTATTACCTTCATCAATCGAGTAATATACTTGGTCGTTATATTCGCCGGAAGTCAATCGACCATTCATTATATGTATTTCGCCGTCATATATAAAGGAGTTAGCTCCATACAGTTTTGGAAATTGGGTTTCTTGGACTGAGTTATTTAATTTTGTCCAAGAATATCCGTTTTCTGTACTCCATATTGTATTTAATGGAGAGGAATTCTTATCCAAACCACCTATTAGAGATATTCTATTGGTGTGATGTTTAGTATAGGTAATCACTGAGAAGTCTTGAACAGGGAAACCTGTTGGGACAACAGACATATTTTCATCCCATTCTGTTAGCTCTGAATAGAAACCGAATTTATTTTCACCATCTTTTTCTATAATACATGATAAGCCGGATGGTTGAATAACCCCTTCTTCCATATATCCTAATAAAGAAACCACAGGATACTCTAAATTTAGTTTAGTCCAAGAAAGAATATCACTAGACATATAGATGTTTTGAGCATCTGTATGAGCAAATACATATTCATTAGAAGCAACAAAGCTAACTACTTGTTCAGATAAAGGGATACCCAAAGCAGAAAAAGGAGTCCAAGCTGTCATATCCTTAGTTTTACGAAACTGTTTTAGGCTTAGATTTTGTTCTAAGCTATAAACACTGTCCTTAAAAGAGAAAGTTTTAGGAGCTGTTGCAGTAAGAAATGCATGAGGTCCCGATTCTTTCTTAGCGATAAAGGTATCAGGATCCACTGTATGTACGTTTACTTTTACTATATAAGACCTACTTTTTTCATTAGTAGGAGAATAAGTAAGTAGTTCTACCTGATTTGCAATGTGCAACGTATCTTTTGTTGAAGTAATCCAAATGGAATCAGTTCCTTCTATTCTAACAACTCCTCCGCCTGTATTATCTCCCAAAACAAAGGTAACGATCCCTCCAAAGTTAAGATCAGAACCAAAAGCTAAGGAGTCTTGATTATAAATCAATCCTTTAGTTTGAGATCCAACAAGAATACCATTATGATCAATCGAAAAAACAGTGGAAGCTAGTCCGGGAATAGAATCATTCTTTAGACTAAAGGCAACTATTCGTGCATCGTCAGAAGTTACTGAAGGTAAGTCTTCACTTTCTTCAAAACAAGAAGAAAATGTAGTTAGCATTAATATACAAGACAGAAAATATATTCCGGGTTTTCTTAATATGTTCATTAATTATAGTTTTTATATCCGATAATCAATCTGCAAAAGTAGAAACATTTTTGACGAAAACCGCATATCTGTTAATATTTATATATTTTTAGAAGTTATTTATTGAATAATAGTTCATCAAGATTGAATTTTTACATTTATGAACATTTTTAAGTCTGCCGTTTAGTTTGGGAGCAGGGATTCCTTTGTCCAAACAAAGGTCAGTCTTGATTTCAATCCGTGCTTCGTCCCACAAGTTCTCATTAATAAAGCTTTGAAGCAGTTTACTTCCGCCTTCTACAATCAAGGATTGCAGGTGTTTGTCATAGCATTCTTTCATTAAGTCGAACAAAGGCTTTTTACTGTCTGCTATCATGCGAACGGGATTACTTCCATCCCAATAGCGGACGTTCAAGCGGGGTTTATCTAAGCGCATAGTGTTCGTTCCGACTATTATGGCTGCTTCTTCGGCTCTTAGTTTATGAACCAAAAGCTGAGTATATTCATTGGAAAACTTTATCGGGGCTTCTTTGTCGTTTATTCTGATTTTATCGATAAAG